>NZ_JBGLYV010000160.1:0-9136 GCF_047304225.1 Pseudomonas sp. Pseusp3
GCTCTGTGCCGCGCCGAGACTGCGTACCTGGCCGGCGGCCAACGAAAAGCCGGGAGCCGGCAGGCCAACGCCGAGCAGGGCGGCGGGGACCGTGAAGCGTTGCTCGCTGCCATCCGCCTCCTTTACGGTGACTTCAACATCGGAGCGACTGTCGAGCCGGCGTACGTTGCCAAGGGAAAACGGTCCTGCCGGCACCACTGTCGAGTGGATCAGCGAACCGTTCTGGCGAATTTCGACCTGAGCCTGGCCATGAGCGATCCCTTCGATGGGATTGCTTTGGCCTTCGACCTGGAGCGCCTGTTCGGTCATGACCTGAACGCCGGTGATCTGCGCGCCGGCCAGTACCGGGTTGTAGAGATTGATCTGACCCGCTTGAAGCACCGTCTCCTGGCTGGCAAAGGTGCGCTGGGCGTAAGCCGCCAGGTGAGTGGTGCTGGACACATCGTTCTGCCAGGTCTGCACCTGACGACTGCGCACAATCCAGTCGCCGGCATTGAAGCCGACTTCGGTATTGGCTGAGAGGTAGCGGTTCGATTGACTGCCGTATTGGCTGTGAAGGCTGTTGATGTCGTAGTTGAATAACCCGGCGACACCACCGGTCTGGTAGCCAGAGATATCCCGGACCGCAGGACGTATCGCCTGGGTGGGTACTATCAATGACAGGCCGAGGTTGGCCGGGTCCTGTTCGATTCCGGTTTGCGGCCAGGTGGCGAGTAAGTCGAAACAGCCTTTGTCGTTGGCCGGAGTCGGGGGCACGCTCAGGTTTGCCGCATCGAGCAGGACACGGTCAAAGCACAAGCTGCCCTCCTGGTTGAACGTGACGTCCACCCGGCCACGACGCAGGCCATTGACCGTGAGGGTGATCGGATGTCGGCCAGCGGTGAAGCTCGGAGCGGCCAGCAGCAGGGTTGCGAGAATCGGGTCGATACCGCGTTGACTGAGCATTTTCTGGTCGAACGAAGACTGCAGCGAAGCAGCATTGAGGTCTTCGGCATTGGCTTCGAGCCCGATCAGCACGTTGCTCAGCAGCAACACCATGCCGGTCCGGACTCGCGACAGGTGCGGGGGCATGCTGGCCGGCCGAATCGCAGGCATGGCTACGCCATCACGGTATTTCAATACGGTGTTCATGAGCTTCACTTGGGTTATGGCGCGGCGCCGGCTTGATCCACGACGGTTTGCGTTGCGTTTGCAGCGACGGCAAATCAGGCCGTCACGATGAAATGTCGCCTCCTGTTTTTCCCTGCGCGGCGCTATTGGAGGTGTCGGTTCCGGGGGGTGAGCAGTGCGTCATAGGGAGGCACGGCAAAGCCATAGACGGTCGCGGGATGAATTCGAACCTGGGTGGCAGCCTTTGTGGGGACCGGAACGCTGATGTGGTCACCGGGCAGCACGTAGGTCCTTGGTAGCGTGGCACTGCTCCCGGAAGGCAGCAGTTGTACCTCCTGAGCCAGGCGTACGACATAAGGTGTTTCGTTGCGTACGCTTAGTTGACCATCCTGCAGCGACCATTTCAGGTCGGTCCATGGTGTGCGGTTCGGCGCCAGGCCTGCGGGGTGAAGGATGACCGGCAGGTTCTGGCGCACCGTCACACCCACACGGGCATGCCCGGCCTCGGGAGCAGATTTTCCTTGGGGGACTCCTTCAAAAATCACCCGCTTCAAACGCTGGGTGAGCAGGGGCTTTTCTGATTGCAGGATGAAGCGCACCAGCTGTGTCCTGGAGGCTTCAACACGTGCCAAGGGTGGTGTCACGAACACCAATGGCTCGGTGTCTTCGGGAATGTCTTCAATGGTGACGTGTAGCAGCGCCAGGCTGGCGTCAGTGTTGGTCACGGATACAGCAGTTTCCCCGCTGGCTTCATTGACGATGACCACGGACGTGTCGGGCACCATGCCGTCGGCGGGGACCTGTGCGGCCCATAACAGCGCACACGCACCGATACCCGTATGGGTCAGGCGGCGCACCTGCTTGAAAAATGATGTATTGATGTCTCTCATGAAAATTCCCGGATAAAAGACCGTTGGCATGGCTCGCAATGCAGACAACGCAAGGCTTCCGTGAGCAGGAGTGCAGTACGCAGGGGGGCACTGGTGTCATGTTCATGCATTCGATAGCCAGGCACTGAGTGAGCGCAGTTCTGTACGGGGACGACGGACTGTTTGGCAGGCCACAACTTAGCGAGCAGATAAGGCGGGAGGAATGCAATAAATACGAAAAGAGAGAGGGGTGTGTATGAAAGAGTGTTGCGGACTACATAGCGTTTTCTAACGGAGGGAGTTCTTTGGTTGTAGTCCTCTTGCGTAGTCTTTATCGCGCTGCAATGTAGGGATCATCTATTTGTTGGATGGGCAAAGAGTTAGCCCATTGAATACATTGAGGATGCGACGTCAGAGGCTTTTTCGGGGCGTTGTGGAAGGGGTATGAACGGCGCTATTTTCCGCGCCTTTGCGCCACAAGCAGGAGGTATCCCACAATGCGAGTCGTTATTGCTGACGACCATTCCGTCGTTCGTGTCGGGCTGCGCATACTCATCAACGCCAGTCGACGATGCGTGATCGTCGGCGAGGCCGACGGTACCGACAGCCTGATGAGTCTGCTTTCAAGCACGTCCTGCGACCTGCTGATCACTGACTTCTCCATGCCGGGAGGGCGGCAGGCCGATGGCTTGAAAATGTTGAGTACGATTCAACGCCATTACCCGGCCTTGCCGATCATTCTGGTGACAATGTTTACCAGCGTGGCGACGGCGAGGGCTGCGCTGGCTCAAGGGGTGATGGCCGTCGTGGCCAAAACCGCATCGGCGACTGATCTGCCTCTGGCAATCAATGCTGTGCAGGAAGGGCATCGCTACCTCAGCGAGTCCCTGCGCGCGCTGTTGACCAACGCCGGCCATCAGTTGCACGAATCGCCACTGTCAGCCAAGGAGCACGAAGTGGTTCGAATGCTTGCCAGGGGCATGACCGTCAGCGAAATCGCCATTCACTTCAAACGAAGCGTGTCGACCATCAGTAAACAAAAGAACATGGCCATGTACCGTTTGGGGATTTCCACGGACGTCGATCTTTTTTCCTACGCCCGGGACAACGGAATGTCGTACTGAAATGACGAGAATAGTCATCGCGTCATTTTCGTCATGAATGCCGATAGTGTTCGATGCGTTTGCAGACTATCGTGCAGGCAAACTTTCGACACCATTATGCAAATCCAGGGGAGCCCGCAAATGAGTGAAGCCCATAGCGCCTTGATCACCCGTTTCTACCAGGCTTTCCAGCGCCTGGATGCCGAAGCCATGGCGGCCTGCTACACCGATGATGTGGTGTTCAGTGACCCGGCGTTCGGCGAGCTTCGCGGTCGCGATGCCGGTGACATGTGGCGCATGCTGACCACTCGGGCCAAGGACTTTTCCCTGACCTTCGATCATGTTCGCGCCGACGAGCGCACCGGTAGTGCCCATTGGGTCGCGACCTATCTGTTCAGCCAGACCGGCAACACCGTGGTCAACGATATCCAGGCGCGTTTTGTCTTCCGTGACGGCAAGATCTGTGAGCACCACGACAGTTTCGATCTATGGATCTGGTCACGTCAGGCGTTGGGTTTCAAAGGCCTGCTGTTGGGCTGGACGCCGCTGGTGAGAAACGCTGTCCGCACGCAGGCATTGAAAGGCCTGAAGGCATTCCAGGCCAGTCGCTGATAAGATCGCGGCCTGTTTTCCTTCAAGCCCTGATCGTTACGTGACCACCCTCAGCGAAAGCAGTGTCGACGCCGACACCCCCGCGAACAAAACCTGGTTCGTCTACCTCGTTCGCGCGGCCAACGGTTCGCTCTATTGCGGGATCAGCGATGATCCCGTGCGTCGCTTCGCCAAGCATCAAAGCGGCAAGGGTGCGCGATTCTTTCTTTCCAGCCCGGCCATGGCCCTGGTCTACACCGAACGCTGTCGCGACAAAAGCGATGCGTTGCGTCAGGAACGGCTGATCAAAAAGCTCAAAAAGAGCGCCAAGGAATGCCTGGTGGCGAGCGCAGTGAGCGCCGCCTCTGACTTATCACTCTGACTGATCAGTTCCCATCAGGCGGACCTGTAGGCTGCCAGGTGATTGCGCGCTAAGCTGCGGATTCCTGATCCTTGCGGCGGAGCCGAGCATGTCCGAGTTGATTCTGCATCATTACCCGACGTCCCCCTTTGCCGAGAAGGCCCGCCTGCTGCTGGGCTTCAAGGGCTTGTCATGGCGTTCGGTAAATATCTCGCCAGTGATGCCCAAGCCGGATCTCACGGCGTTGACCGGTGGCTACCGCAAGACCCCGGTGCTGCAGGTTGGTGCGGATATTTATTGCGATACGGCATTGATTGCCCGACGACTGGAGCAGGAAAAAACCTTGCCGGCGTTTTTCCCGGAAGGTCAGGAAATGATCACCGCGACGTTTGCAGCCTGGGCCGACTCAGTGGTGTTCCAGCATGCGGTCAGCCTGGTGTTCCAGCCGGAATCGATAGCGGTGCGCTTTGGCAAGTTGTCGCCGGAAGCGATCAAGGCGTTTATTGCCGACCGTGCCAGGTTGTTCAGTGGTGGTAGTGCGATCAGGCTGGCCGCCGAGCAGGCAAAGCACCAGTGGCCAACGATCATGTCGCGGCTGGAGTTGCAGTTGCAGCGCGAAGAGGGAGATTTCCTTTTCGGTGAGCCGTCGATTGCCGACTTTGCCCTGGCTCATAGCCTCTGGTTTCTCAAGGCCACGCCGGTCACTGCGCCGCTGGTGGATGCTTACCCGGCAGTTGCCGCGTGGCATGCGCGGGTACTGGGCTTCGGTCATGGTGCATCCAGCGAGATGAGTTCCGAGGAGGCTCTGGCAGTGGCGCGCGCGTCCACGCCAGCGGCATTGCCGGATGAGCAGTTCGTCGATCCCAACGGGTTCACGGCGGGGCAACAGGTAGTGATTGCGGCCACGGACTACGGCGTTGATCCGGTAGCTGGGGAGTTATTATTTGCCGGTCGCGAAGAGCTGATTGTACGACGCGAGGACGAGCGTGGCGGCGTGGTGCATGTGCACTTCCCGCGCTTGGGCTTCCGCATCGAAGCTGTCAGATGATCTCTTGTAGGAGCGAGCTTGCTCGCGATGGTCGTCAACGAAGACGCGGAGAGCCAGGTTCTTCGAGGTGTTTTCGGATTCATCGCGAGCAAGCTCGCTCCTACAGAGCTACTTCAAGGCGGCCAGGATCGCATCCGGGTCGTACCCGCGAATCAGGGTTCCGTTCACATCGATAATTGGAATGCCGCCGCCGCCCAGCGCCTGATAGTCTCCGCGCGCGACGGCATCCTTCTCGATATCGAACTCCTTGTACGGAATTCCTTTCTGATCGAGAAAGCGCCGGGTCAGCTTGCAGTAACCACACCATTCGGTGGCGTAGAGCACAACGTTGGCCTGGGTCTGCGTCTGTGCAGGCACGACTTGCGAAGGGTTGAGCGCCCGCTCGATCTTGCCCCAGTTCTGGCAAGCCACGACCACCAGCAGGATCAGCAGGAATTTCTTCAGTACGCCGCCGAGCATCAGTTGCGACGCTTCAGCTGATCGGTGAGCGAAGTGGGCAGGCCCTTGATGATCAACGTACCGGCTTCTTCGTCGTACTCGATCTTCGAGCCCAGCAGGTGTGCTTCGAAACTGATCGACAGGCCTTCGGCGCGGCCGGTGAATCGGCGAAACTGGTTCAGGGTGCGTTTATCGGCCGGGATTTCCGGCGAGAGGCCGTAATCCTTGTTGCGGATGTGATCGTAGAAGGCCTTCGGGCGTTCTTCGTCGATCAGCCCCGACAGTTCTTCCAGGCCCATCGGCTCACCGAGCTTGGCCTGGCTGCTGGCGTAATCCACCAGGGTCTTGGTCTTCTCGCGGGCGTCGTCTTCCGGCAGGTCTTCGCTTTCGACGAAATCACTGAAGGCCTTGAGCAGGGTGCGGGTTTCACCGGGGCCGTCGACGCCTTCCTGACAGCCAATGAAGTCGCGGAAATACTCCGAAACCTTTTTGCCGTTCTTGCCTTTGATAAACGAAATGTACTGCTTGGACTGTTTATTGTTCTGCCACTCGGAAACGTTGATCCGCGCCGCCAGGTGCAATTGGCCCAGGTCCAGGTGACGGGACGGGGTCACGTCCAGTTCATCGGTCACGGCCACACCTTCGCTGTGGTGCAGCAGGGCGATGGCCAGGTAGTCGGTCATGCCTTGCTGATAATGTGCGAACAGCACATGGCCGCCGACCGACAGGTTCGATTCTTCCATCAGTTTTTGCAGATGCTCAACCGCCACGCGGCTGAACGCAGTGAAGTCCTGGCCGCCATCGAGGTACTCCTTCAGCCAGCCGCTGAACGGGAACGCGCCGGATTCAGGATGGAACAGGCCCCAGGCTTTACCCTGTTTGGCGTTATAGCTTTCGTTGAGGTCGGCGAGCATGTTCTCGATGGCCGCGGACTCGGCCAGTTCAGAGTCACGGGCGTGGAGAACTGCAGGTGTGCCGTCGGGTTTTTTGTCGATCAGGTGGACGATGCAATGACGGATCGGCATGGGCTTCTCGGCTGAATGAAGAGAGGAGGGCGTGCTCCCCGAAAAAGCGCTCAGTGTACCGCAACCGCTGGTTTTGGCGCGGTGCGAAGGGCAATTGGCAGGCGACCGACGGCGCTTATGCGTTTTTTTCCCGTTTTAGCGCAATAAAGCTGACCAAATGGGTAGCTAGAGGCGGATATTTCCACGGCTGTGTGCTAGCTTTGCCCGGTCTTGCGCGAAGTCACTGCGTTAAGCGTGCAGTCAGCATTTGTCAGGTCGAACCAAACCCTGATTTCGGTATCTATAACCCCGATCCCGAGGTTATTTGGCCGAGGGTGCCAGATCCAGAAGATCGGGCTCGATGGCTGACATTGCACTCTGCAATCCATATGAATTTGATAGGGAAGGAACACTAAATGGCTCTTACTAAAGACCAACTGATCGCCGACATCGCTGAAGCTATCGACGCGCCGAAAACCACCGCGCGTAACGCTCTGGACCAACTGGGCCAAATCGTTGCCGATCAGCTGGAAAACGGCGGCGAAATCACTCTGCCAGGTATCGGCAAGCTGAAAGTGACTGAGCGCCCTGCCCGTACTGGCCGTAACCCTTCGACTGGCGCTGCCATCGAAATCGCTGCCAAGAAAGTGATCAAGCTGGTTGTGGCCAAAGGCCTGACCGACGCTGTCAACAAGTAAGACTTGTTAAAAAAAACCGTGCACCGGAGCGATCCGGGCACGGTTTTTTTGTGCGCGTTGTAACGGTTTACGCAAGGTGAATTTTTGGAATAATCCCTTTGTTGGGAAGTAGTTGTTACTCGTGCGCCTGACAGGGATAGCCGTTTGCGCTGAATAATACTTTTCTCTCTGTATATAACGAACGTTCCTACAGAACTGATAGTTGAGTGTGCGCCTTGGGTCGGTAGTATCAATAAGGCGTAGCGCTGGGCTTTGCGTAAAAAAGCCAAAACCAAACTTCAGTTGTTCGTCACAGGGACGTTATTATGAAAGTTAAACAGTTGTTGATGTGCGTATCGTTTCTGGTGTCCGGCCAGGCCTTGGCCAATGTTACCGAGTACTGCCCAAGCCCTTCTGACATCAAGGAGTTGGCGGCCGGTGCCTATAAAGCCCCGACAGCAAGTGGCGACGGGGAATGGTACGGTGTTTCGCAAACCGGGCGTGGACCGGCAGGTGAGTTCGAGTTGGCGATATTCGCTCCTCGCATAGCGGCCGAAGGCGGCACTGTTGCCGGTGAAATTCTGCGTTGTGGTTACAAGTTGCAACATGGAGGTGAGTTGGATATGAGATACAAGCGAGAAGGAACTATCGTAAGTATTGATACCAATGGGCCATGGGAAGAATGGCTTGGTCAGTATTACTGCGATAGCAAGGAAGCGCGTACCTGTGCGTTCAAAGAAATTGTTCGAGCAACAAAGCGATGAAACGGAGATGTCTGAACTTTTCTGTTGTCGAAGTTGCTCGCAAAGTCCAGGCAGTTTGTGATTACAGATCTGAGCTTCACGGTTAACCGCTAAGGCTTGTTAAAAAGCCGTGTACAGGAGTCACCCTGACACGGCTTTTTTGTACTTTTGACTTTTTACTCGGCTGTAGACTTCGACCATCGTGCCTGACGCCAGGCTTGTTGCTGCGCTTTGGTCTGGAAGGTCCAGGCGACGAAGCGGCTCTGTTTCTGTCCCTGACCCATTTCCACCACCTGACTGTCCAGCGCGCCGGCCTTGCTCAGAGCCGCCTGGATCGCCGGCAGGTTCGACGCCTTCGACACCAGCGTGCTGAACCACAGCACTTGTTGCGCCACCTGCACGCTTTCGCTGACCAGTTGCGTGACGAAACGCACTTCCCCGCCCTCACACCACAATTCCGCCGCCTGCCCGCCGAAGTTCAGCACTGGCAGCTTGCGTTTCGGATCGGCCTTGCCCAAGGCTCGCCATTTTCGCGTGCTACCCCGTGTGGCCTCGTCCTGCGAGGCGTGGAATGGTGGATTGCACATGGTCAGGTCGAACCGCTCTGCGCTTTCCAGCAGGCCTGTGAGGATCTGCTTGGGGTTGCTCTGCTGGCGTACCTGGATCGCTTTGTTCAGGCCATTGGATTGAATGATCGCCTTCGCCGCGGCGATGGCGGTCGCATCGATATCGGAACCAAGGAACTGCCAGCGATAGTCGCTGTAACCGATCAGCGGATACACGCAGTTGGCGCCCATGCCGATATCCAGCACCTTCACGGCCGCGCCACGGGGGATCACGCCGTCATTGCCACTGGCCAGCAGGTCGGCGAGGAAGTGCACGTAATCGGCACGGCCTGGCACCGGAGGGCACAGGTAGTCGGCCGGAATGTCCCAGTGAGCGATGCCATAGAACGACTTGAGCAACGCCCGGTTGAACACCCGCACGGCTTCCGGGCTGGCGAAGTCGATGCTTTCCTTGCCGTACGGATTGATGATCACGAATTTCTGCAGTTCCGGGGAGCTTTTGATCAGCGCCGGAAAGTCGTAGCGACCCTGATGGCGATTGCGCGGGTGCAGGTTGGCCTTTTCCTTCGGGGCGACGGCCGTGGCCAGGGTCTTCGGGGCAGGCTTTTGGCGCGCAGGCTTGGGGG
>NZ_JBGLYV010000161.1:0-8955 GCF_047304225.1 Pseudomonas sp. Pseusp3
CCCCCCCCCCAACCTTTTTTTCAACCTCCCCCCGGGGGGGGGGGGGGTCCCCCCCCCACCACGGCCGCGCATACACCACCGAATTGCCTGAAGAAACACACAAGAACTGCCTGAGGAGATCATCATGAACGCTGCCGTCGACGTTCTGCAGTCCAGCCATCAGCACATCAACCGCGACCGCCTGTGGCAGTCGCTCATGGATCTGGCCAGGCTTGGCGCCACGGTCAAGGGGGGCGTGTGTCGTCTGGCCCTGACCGATCTCGACCGCCAGGCCCGGGACATCTTCGTCAAATGGTGTATCGATGCCGGCTGCACCGTCAGCATCGACGCCGTCGGCAATATCTTCGCCCGGCGCCCCGGACGCAATCCCGACCTGCCGCCGGTGATGACCGGCAGCCACATCGACACCCAGCCCACCGGCGGCAAGTTCGATGGCTGCTTCGGTGTATTGGCCGGCGTCGAAGTGCTGCGCACCCTCAATGACCTGAACATCGAAACCGAGGCGCCGCTGGAAGTGGTGGTCTGGACCAACGAAGAAGGCTCGCGCTTTGCCCCGTGCATGATGGGTTCCGGCGTGTTCGCGGAAAAATTCACCCTCGAGGAAACCCTGGCCAAGGTCGATGCCGATGGTGTCACCGTGGGGCAAGCGTTGAACGCCATCGGTTACGCGGGCCCGCGTCAGGTCAGTGGCCATGCGGTGGGCGCCTATTTCGAAGCCCACATCGAGCAAGGCCCGATCCTTGAAGACGAACGCAAGACCATAGGCGTGGTCATGGGCGCCCTCGGGCAGAAATGGTTCGACCTGAAACTGCGCGGTGTCGAAGCCCACGCCGGCCCGACCCCGATGCACCTGCGCAAGGATGCCCTGGTCGGTGCCGCGGTGATTGTCGGTGCGGTCAACCGTGCCGCCCTCGGCCATCAGCCCCACGCCTGCGGCACTGTCGGTTGCCTGCAAGCCTATCCCGGCTCGCGCAACGTCATCCCCGGCGAAGTACGCATGACCCTGGACTTCCGCCATCTGGAACCGGAACGCCTGGACTCGATGATCGCCGAAGTGCGAGAAGTCATCGAAACCACCTGCGAAGAACACGGCCTGACGTTCGAACTGACCCCAACCGCCGACTTCCCGCCGCTGTACTTCGACAAGGGCTGTGTCGAAGCCGTGCGCGGCGCCGCCCAAGGCCTGGGCCTTTCGCACATGGACATCGTCAGTGGCGCAGGACACGACGCGATCTTCCTCGCTGAACTCGGCCCGGCCGGGATGATCTTCGTGCCGTGCGAAGGCGGTATCAGCCACAACGAAATCGAAAACGCCGCGCCGGACGACCTCGCGGCCGGCTGTGCGGTGCTGTTGCGGGCAATGCTGGCGGCTTCGGCGGCGGTGGCCAAGGAGGCGTTGACTGCCTGAACCCTGTGACGTGCGCTGAATTGTTCGGCGCACGTCACAACGGGCAATCCTCAATCGTCATCCTGTTGAATCCCTCAATCAGTGGAGCAACGCGATGTCGTCCAATACCCAACCGGTCAACCTGCTGCAATCGATCCCACAGGTTTTCGAAAGCCTGACTCAGGTCCATGTCGTGCTCGATCAGCATGATCTCGATCCCTCCCTCAAGCACTTGATCCACCTGCGTGCCTCGCAGATCAACCAGTGCGGTTTCTGCGTGAAGATGCACACCCGCGAGGCCCGGGAAGCCAATGAAACCAATGAGCGCCTGGATCGCCTGATCGTCTGGCGTCACGTCAGTGATTTCAGCGCTTCGGAGCGCGCCGCGCTGGCGTGGACCGAAGCCTTGACGCTGCTGGATGAAAAAAACGATTACGCCAGCCTGCGCGGTGAGTTGAGGGCGCATTTCAACGACGAACAGATCGGTGCCTTGACGGCCGAGATCGGCATGATCAACCTGTGGAACCGCTTGCAGGTGTCGAGGCACTGATTGATGAACTGCGCTGAAAACGCCGCCATTGTGTTCGAGCAGCGCCGGCCCTTTTTGCTCGGCCTGGCCTATCGCATTCTTGGCTCGCGCGCCGAAGCCGAGGATGCGGTGCAAGAGTTGTTCATCAAGTGGCTGGAGGCCGACCGGGCCTCCATCGCCACGCCGGCCGCCTGGCTGACCACGGCCTGCACCCGGCACTGCATCGATGTGCTGCGCTCGGCGCACGCATCCCGGGTCGACTACTTCGGCACCTGGCTGCCGGAACCGATTCACACCACCCATCAGGACTCACCCGAGCACCGGCTCGAACTGGCCTCGTCATTGTCCACCGCGTTCATGTTGCTGCTGGAGCGCCTGACACCCAAGGAGCGCGCGGCGTACCTGCTCCACGAAATCTTTGACATGGATTACCCGCAGGTCGCCGATGCGGTCGGGGTGCAGGAAGCCGCTTGCCGCAAGCTGGTGTCCCGGGCCAAGGCGAGCCTGGGTAACGGGCACGCCCGTTACCAACCGGAGCCCGTGCGTCAAACTCAATTGTTGAGTGCGTTTCACGGCGCTATCGCCAGCGGCTCGACCGTTTCCTTGAGTGCCATGCTGAGCGAAGACGTTGAACTCTGCGCCGACAGCGGCGGCAAGGCCCCGGCCATCCGCGAAACCCTGTCGGGTATCGCGCGCGTGCTGGATTTCATCGGTCAGTCGTTGCACAACTATTGGCAGGCGTGCGAATGGCTGCCCATTGAAATCAATGGCGCCCAAGGTGTCGTCATCAAGGCCGACGGCGTTATCACGGCGTCGATGACCTTTGGTTTTGATGAAGCGGGGCGGGTGAGCCGGATTTTCATCATGCGTAATCCGGACAAGCTGGCGGGGCTGGAGGCGGCGCTGAACGTGCACTAGTCAGACATCCCGAAATGATGCAGATCCCACAGGTACTTCGCACGATCAGACAGGTCTGCGGTCTTACTCTTCACGGGTTCCCCCTACTTGTGGAGTCACCATGAGCCAGGACGTTTTGACCACGGAAACCAATCGGCGCCAGTTGCAGCAGATCATCGATGGTCTGTCCGACGGGGTGATACTGCTCGATCTCGACCAGAGCATTCTGTGGGCCAACGCGGCAGCGCTGGCCATGCACGGTGTCGCGCAAGTCAGTGACCTGGGTGCCAACGCCAAGGCGTATGCCAAGCGCTTCGCCTTGCGCTATCGCAACAACCATGTGGTGCCCGTCGACAGCTACCCGATCAACCGGGTGGGGCGCGGCGAGACGTTCAGCGATGTGCTGGTGGAAGTGACGTCGGTGGCGGACGAAGAGCGTACCTGGGTCCATCGCGTGCGCAGCCTGGTATTGGCCGACAGCCGTGGCGAGCCGCAATCGCTGGTGTTGATCATGGACGATGTCACCGACCGGGCCAACGCCGAGCAACGTTTCGAGAAAACCTTCGCCTCCAACCCGGCCCCCGCTGTGATCTGCCGCCTCAGCGACTTGCGCTACATCAAGGTCAACCCCGGGTTCCTCGAGATGACCGGTTACACCCGTGACCAAGTGATCGGTACATCGACCCATGAGCTTGACGTATTGGATCAGGCCGAAAACAAGGAGCTGGCCAGGCAGCGCCTGCGCGAAGGCGCGACCATACCGCAAATGCAGGCCGAGCTGCGCTTGGCCGGCGGTGGCAGCAAGCAAGTGATCGTGGCCGGCCAGCCGCTGGAGCTCAACGGCGAAGCCTGCCTGTTGTTTTCCTTCGTCGACATGGAGCCGCGACGCAAGGTCGAAGCTGCCCTGCGCCAGAGCGAAGAACGATTTGCCAAGGCATTTCGCCTGTCCCCGGTGCCGATCCTGGTCTGTGCGGCCCGCAATCAAGTGGTGCTGGATGTGAATGAAGCCTTCCTCGATACCCTCGGGTATTCCCGCGAAGAGGTCCTCGGCAAGAGCATCGCGCAGATCGATTTCATCGTCGACAAGGGAGTACGCATGCGGCTTTTCGCAGCATTGGAGAAGTCTGCAAGCCTGGACCGCATCGATGTGCGTGTACGCCGAAAGGACGCCGGGCTGATCGATTACGTGGTGTCGGCAGACACCGTGAACATTCAGGACCGCCGGTGCCATCTGCTGGTGCTGATAGACATCACCGAGCGCAAGCGCACTGAGCTGGAACTGGTGGCGACCATCGAAGAGGTGATGAAGGACGCCTCGTGGTTCAGCCGCACGCTGATGGAAAAACTCGCCAACGTGAAGCGTGTCAACTCACCGAAATTGCCCGGCGAGTCCTTCACCGACCTGACCACCCGTGAGCACGATGTGCTGAGCCTGATATGCGAAGGCCTGGCCGACAAGGAAATCGCCGCGCGCCTGAAATTGGCGCCGAACACGGTGCGCAATCGTGTGGCAGCGGTGTATTCGAAAATCGATGTGCATAGCCGCAGCGAGGCGATTGTCTGGGCGCGGGAGCGGGGGCTGTTCTCCAGTGAATGGCGGTGTAAACGGTCGTCACCCTGATCGAAGAATAGCGCTACGAACTGTAGAGTAATTCCCTGCAACGCCCTGACCTGATGATGTAAGAACTGCCAGCTTTTACTGGCATCGCTCGCCGGCCGGGCTATGAGTGATTCGCAGATATTTATTTTTTTTGACAGGTGTGTGGATTTTCCGCACCGGTTCTGTTGTCACAAAAATGTGTCGATCACTCATCGCGGGTCAACCTATGAAAATTCTTGGGAAACGCGTTATCTCACCTGTGTCGCTGGCATTCTGCGTGGCGATTCTCGGCGGTTGTTCCAGTCCGCCACCCCCTCCAGCAGTCACTCCACTCCCTCCTGAACGAACCTGCCAGGCCATGGATAAAACCGATGTGCTGGGCGATGTACGGGCCGAAGACGGGCAAGTGACCCGAATCACCACCACGACTCGGTGCATTACCCAGTAAGCCGGTGTGACGGCCGCGCTGTTGAACGGCGCGGTCATGCTGAATGGTAAATCGGTAAAAGTTGGTATCAGACGGTCGGTTTTTATTGCCGAATGATCTTTGTTGCTGTTATTTCTGACAGTAGTCGCTACCCGGTATTTCTCAGATAGTGAAAAACACACCGTTTTTCACTCTGCTGCAATGATCGGGAGAATGACGTAATGGCAGGCAATCGCAATTCCGAGTTGATGGCCGCTGGACCACTTTATATCTGTCATGGTGCTAAACACGATTTTACGGTCAAGGCTGCGGCGGACAGCCCGTGGAGCAATCAGGGCGTGAGCCTGAACAAAAATCCCGCCGAACCTGAATTGCCCGTCACTACCAACCCGAACATCACTGTTTATCAACATTTTCAGGAACAGGGCGCTACCTGGCTAATCGATTGCCCCCACCAACCGTCCAACGCTGAAGTGAAGGCGTTTCAGCTATGGGCTCAAACCGAGTTCACTTCACCTGCGTACAAGGTTGATGTGTCGCTGGGCCATCACCGAATCGATTTTGTCGATGCCAGCGGCAACGAGCAATTTCAGGTGATTGAGTACGGCGAAGAGACGATCCTCAAGGCGCGGGAAATTTCCTACTACACAAAAGAGGCGATGCCATTTCCGGCGAAATGGAAGCTGGAAGAGCAAGACCTTCAGCCGGCCGATCCTGATGCAACAGGTTGGGTCACGCCTTACAACTTCAAGCCAACAAAGGCAGGGATTCACCTCATCAACGTCACTGTGCCGAGCCTCTATTACGAGCAAGGCTACTTCCGTAAAGAGATGCCGGTCCATGCCTTGGCGCTCACCCCATGGGGCAATGACGCGCTGATACAGGTCAACGGCAAGACTGAACCCGATGTACTTGAGCGAGGTGTGGTTTGCACAAGTGGCAAGCCATTGTCGTTAAAGCTGTTGAATCAAAACAAGCTGCTTGAAGGTTCTACGGTGTCACTCAAGTCCGCGGACGCCAAAGCCCTGGGGCTCAGCTTTACTCCGGATCTGGACGTCGAACGCCCAATGGAGGGCACCGAGCTGACATGGAACCTGACCTCACCTGTCAGCGCCAAAAGCGGTTTGTTCAAACTGCAGATGCACTGCTCGAAACTCAAGCGCGACTGGGAAATCACCGGGCATCTGCTTTCGGCGAACCTGAAGGATGAAGTCGCAAAAATCGAGGTGAGCGGAAGTGAAGTTTCAGACCTCGGCGCGGTGTTCTTCCGCAAGGAAACGCGTCCGCTGACCATAACCTTTGCAGAGTCCATGCGTGGGCTGAGCGTGACACTGGAGGAAACCGGCAACCCGGGTATGACCTATGACCCGCGCCTCATAACGCCTCGAAAAGTCCCGGACAATCTGAAGCTGGAGTGGCAGGTGACCGGCGGTGATCGTAGTAGTGTGTTTACGTTGCGGGTCGTCTGTGCCGATGTTGAAACGCCATTAAGCATCGAGAGTCGGGTGCTGTCGAAAATCACTGCCGATGAAATTCAATCGCTCAAGATCAATGGTGAGCCTGTCGACCTGGCTCGACCTGAGCTGCTGTTCTTTCGTGCAGGCACTTACACAGTAGAACTCGTCCCCAAGGCTGCCAGCTCATTGATTGGGCTGAATGTCGCGTTGAAAAAAGGCAGTGGTGCAGAGTTGGGCATGACGTATAACCCTGAGTTGAACGATCCACGACCGCTCACGCAGGCAGGATTGCAGTGGACGGTAACCGGCGGGCAAACCCAAAGCGGTTCGTTTGAGTTGCTCATAGACGTTCCCCAAGTGGAGCAATCGATGCCGCTGGGGTGTCGGTTGCTGTCGAGCAACCTGGCGGATGAGGCCGACGTGAAGATTGGCGGCGTCGCCGTGCCTGCCGGGGGTAATTGGTTTTACCGGGACAAGGCGCAAACGGTGACGTTGACCCCCAAATCAGGCAGCCCGCTGGCGGGCCTTCCAGTCACCCTGACCTGCGCCATCAGAAACGGACTGGTAATCGCCGACGTGGTGAGTGCACCGGACTTTGGCAGTGAGCAAACTACGTATAGCTGGGCAGTCACCGGGAAAACCAGAAGTGGTACCTTCCAGCTGGCATTGGCGTGCAAGGGCATGTCCACGCCGATTACCCTGGCTGTCAGCAAGTTGCTGTCGAACAACCTGGCGGATGAGGCAGACGTGAAGATTGGATTCGTCGCCGTGCCCGCCGAGGGCAATTGGTTTTACCGGGACAAGGCGCAAACGGTGACGTTGACTCCCAAACCCAACAGCCCGCTGGCGGGTCTTCCGGTCACCCTGACCTGTGGGATCAAAAGCGGACTGTCGGCTGGCGACGTGGTGAGTGCACCGGACTTTGGCGGTGAGCAAACCACGTACAGCTGGTCAGTCACCGGGAAAACCAGAAGTGGCACCTTCCAGCTGGCATTGGCGGGTAAGGGCATGGCCACGCCGATTACCTTGGCTGTCAGCAAGTTGCTGTCGAACAACCTGGCGGATGAGGCCGACGTGAAGATTGGCGGCGTTGCCGTGCCTGCCGGGGGTAACTGGTTTTACCGGGACAAGGCGCAAACGGTGACGTTGACCCCCAAACCCAACAGCCCGCTGGCCGGCCTGCGGGTCACCCTGACCTGTACCATCATAAACGGACTGGATAGCGCCAACGTGGAGAGTGTACCGGCCTTCGGTAGTGAGTCACTTATCCATTCCTGGTCAGTGGTCGGGAAGACCAAAAGCGGCACCTTCCGGTTGGCGTTGGCGGGTAAGGGCATGACGACACCGATTACCCTGACTATCAGCAAGTTGCTATCGAACAACCTGGCGGATGAGGCTGACGTGAAGATTGGCGGCGCCGCCGTGCCTGCCGGGGGTAATTGGTTTTACCGGGACAAGGCGCAAACGGTGACGTTGACTCCCAAAACCAACAGCCCGCTGGCCGGCCTGCCGGTCACGCTGACCTGCACCATCAAAAGCGGTCTCAATGTCACCGACGTGGTGAGTGCACCGGACTTTGGCGGTGAGCAAACCACGTACAGCTGGTCAGTCACCGGGAAAACCAGAAGTGGCACCTTCCAGCTGGCATTGGCGGGTAAGGGCATGGCCACGCCGATTACCTTGGCTGTCAGCAAGTTGCTGTCGAACAACCTGGCGGATGAGGCCGACGTGAAGATTGGCGGCGTCGCCGTGCCTGCCGGGGGCAACTGGTTTTACCGGGACAAGGCGCAAACGGTGACGTTGACCCCCAAACCCGACAGCCCGCTGACCGGCCTGCGGGTCACCCTGACCTGTACCATCATAAACGGACTGGATAGCGCCAACGTGGAGAGTGTACCGGCCTTCGGCAGTGAGTCACTTATCCATTCCTGGTTAGTGGTCGGGAAGACCAAAAGCGGCACCTTCCGGTTGGCGTTGGCGGGTAAGGGCATGACTACACCGATTACCCTGACTGTCAGCAAGTTGCTGTCGAACAACCTGGCGGATGAGGCAGACGTGAAGATTGGCGGCGTCGCCGTGCCCGCCGGGGGCAATTGGTTTTACCGGGACAAGGCGCAAACGGTGACGTTGACTCCCAAAACCAACAGCCCGCTGGCTGGCCTTCCAGTCACCCTGACCTGCGCCATCAGAAACGGACTGGTAATCACCGACGTGGTGAGTGCACCGGCCTTTGGCGGTGCACTCACCACCCATAGCTGGGCGGTGACCGGGAACACCAACAGCGGGACCTTCCAGCTGGCATTTGCGGGTAAGGGCATGACTACACCGATTACTTTGCCTGTCAGCAAGTTGCTGTCGAACAATCTGACGGATGAGGCTGTCATTAAAATTGATGGCATTGACGTATCGGCTAATGAAGTTCCCTATCTTAATAGTTCGAAGCGCATAGTTACGTTAATTCCTAAGCCGGGTAGCCCATTGGCTGGTACTAAAGTCAGTTTACGCTGGAGTGGAGGGAGCGGTATTGTTGCGCAGGATTTGAGCGTGACACCGAATCTAAATATAGATACAACGGTTTATAGGTGGGAGGTGAGCAGTCCCTCTGCAAAACTCGGGACATTTCAACTCGGACTTGCTATGGCAGGGTCTGGTGCGATA
>NZ_JBGLYV010000162.1:0-8255 GCF_047304225.1 Pseudomonas sp. Pseusp3
CTGCCCGCTGCCACCCCCGTACAACCGGCGATGGGCCGCACCGCCTTCGACGAAGTCCACCCGCACCGGCCCCGGCGCATCCGGCCCCAGCTGTTGCAGCTGCAAACCCTGGTCACCCACCTGCAAGGCAAATTCGCCGTCCGCCACTTGCATCGGCAAGCCCAGGCGCTCGGCCCATTGCTCGGCTTGTGGCTCGAAAGCCGCGTCCAGGGCCTGGACATGGATGCGGCAGGCCGCAGGTTGATCAATCATCGGAAAACACGCTCAAAAAATTAATGATCGGCAAAAACGGCCGATAACAAAACTATCGAGCATTTTGCCAGAGCTGAGCGTCGACCGAGAGAAATGTCAGACATTCAACCCACAATCACAGGTTTTATCTCGCCCTACGGCGACTACAACCTGCGAAACACCCAGGCACTGAGCGGCGTCAGCCACATCTGGCAGGATTTCTTTGCCCGGGCGCTGGCCGAACAGTCGGGTGAAGTGCTGCCGCAATCGCTGAACTTTCCACCGGTCGATCTCGAAAGCCCGGTTGAACCCACCGTTGGCAGCGACCTGCTGGCACACATCGTGTCCCAGCGCGAATGCGACGTGCAGGACACCCCGATCCGCCCGCCCGAGCCGCTGTTCCTGCCGATTGCCGAATTCGAAATGGACCTGGCCGACAAACCACGCCCACCGTTCCCGGTGGATGAAATCGTCGCCCAGCAAAAACAACAGGACTTCGAAAGCGGCTGGGTGCGCCCGATCGTGCTGAACGCCGGTCAGCCGCTGCCAGAAGCCAGCCCTGCCCCGCAACCACGTCCGCTGCACCTGCCGATCGCCGAATTCGAACTCGACCTGCTCGACAAGCCGTTCCCGCCATTCTCGCCAGAAGAACGGGTGGAACAGCAGAAACAACTCGATTTCGACAATGGCTGGGCCCGCCCGATCATCCTGCAGAACCTGCGCATCGCCGCCTGATCCTCAGCACCCTGCCACACTCAATGTTCAGCCTTTGAAGAACTGATTGGCCTTCTGGTACGGCATCGACCGCGAAGTGAAACCGAACGTTCCTGAGGACCGGATTTCTTCGGCTGCGCGGAAGAATTCGCCATACGCCGCCAGTGCCAGCGCCGAACCGACGCTTATGCGTTTGACGCCCATTTCACCCAACTGCTCGACAGTCAGCTTCAAGCCGCCCGACATCAACACATTCACCGGTTTTGGCGCCACGGCACGCACCACTGCCAACACCTCCTCGGCGCTGCGCAGACCAGGTGCGTAAAGCACGTCGGCACCGGCCTCGGCGAATGCCTGCAAGCGGCGGATGGTGTCGTTCAGATCGGGATTGCCGTGCAGGAAGTTTTCGGCCCGGGCGGTCAATGTGAAGGGGAACGGCAAACTGCGAGCGGCCGCGACAGAGGCCTCGATTCGCGCCACGGCGTGTTCGAAACAATAGATCGGGCCTTCTTCGCGGCCGGTGGCATCTTCAATCGAACCACCGACGGCTCCGGCCTCTGCTGCGCGCAGGATACTTTTCGCGCAATCAGCGGGGTTGTCGGCAAAGCCGTTTTCCAGGTCGACAGCAACCGGCAAGTCGCTGGCGGCGACAATCGCCCGAACGTTCAACAGGGTATCGTCCAGGGTCAATCCGCCATCGGCACGGCCCTGAGAAAAGGCATAGCCGGCACTGGTGGTCGCCAGCGCCTCGAAGCCGAGGCTGGCAAGCATTTTCGCCGAACCGGCATCCCACGGATTGGGAATCACAAAAACGCCGGGGCGCTCATGAAGGGCTTTGAACGCCTGGGCTCGAAGGGTTTGCGCATCCATTGGGCAGGCTCCTGAAGAGGGGAAGGAATCCGCCTCAGAGCAGGCCAAGTTGCTCGGCGACGGGTTCTCTGTATAGCTCAGGCAGCGCCGGCAAGCCAGGCAAACGCAGCATCAGTCGGGCATGAAAACGCTGCGCCAGTTTCGCCGCCAGCAGGTTGTCGGCCGTGTGCAGGAAGATGTACGGCGTACGGCCTTCTTCGATCCATAGCGCGATTTTCTCGACCCATGGCTCGAGAAACGTATCGTTGGCCTCAAGCGTCGGGTGGCCGATAAAACGCACCTGCGGGAACTGCGTGAATGCCGCCGGGCGCGGTGGCACACGGGGCTTCTTCGATTGGGCGTGCAGTACCGAAGCCTCGGTAGACGTGCAACTGAACAGCGCACGGGGATCGAGACAGATACGTTCGACACCGCGATCCAGCAGCAGGCGATTGAGCATTCGCTCGCTGTCACCCCTGGCGAAAAAGTCATCATGTCGCACTTCAACGGCCAGCGGCCGCTGCAGGGCATCGATAAATCCGGCCAGTTCGGGCAAACGTTGGGGTGTGAAGCTTTTCGACAACTGCAACCACAGCGGCGACACCCGTTCACCGAGGGGGCTGAGCAATTGCAGGAAGGTGTCGGCGGCGGTCAACTGCTCGCGCAGGTCGCCCCCGTGGCTGATCTCGCCGGGAAACTTGGCGGTGAAACGAAAATGTTCGGGCATGGTGTCGGCCCAACGCTGCACGGTGCCGGCAGCCGGGCTGGCGTAGAAGGTCGTGTTGCCTTCCACGGCATTGAATACCTGGCAATAGAGATCAAGAAAATCAGCGGTTTTGGCGTCGGGCGGATACAGGTAATCGCGCCAGGCGTTCTCGCTCCAGGACGGACAACCGAGGTAATAAGGCAGCACCATCAGATGTACAGGTCGAGCCTCAGCACATCCGCTTCCCAATCGACGAAACCGGCAGTGCTCAGATAGCTGGCCAGGGCTGTCGCCACACTTTTGCTCATGGCACGGTGGTAAATCATGTCTTGCTGACGGGCGGGAAGATTGCTCAGTTTTTGCGCAGAGGCTTTGGCGGCGCGGGCAGCCAGTTGCTCTTCAGTCGGGAATTCCAGCTCGCCTTCGATATCGATGGCGTCGTCTTCCACCACGCGGCCTTTGCGAGGTTTGCGCTTGATGGGGTAGGACTGAGAGGAAACGCCGTCTATACGCATACGTGCATACTCGGAATCAGTGATGGCAGTTTAGTGGCGCAAAACCCGCTTCGCAAACCGCCGAGTGATAACTAGAACACATAAAAGGCAAAAGGTTTAAAAGCCGGGTTAGAAAATGATGCTTGGCAGAGTTAGCGCAGACCCCTAACCCTGTGGGAGCGGGCTTGCTCGCGGAAGCGGTGGGCCAGCCACGTCAAATGCTGGATGTGACTACGCCTTCGCGAGCAAGCCCGCTCCCACAGGTACTGCGTGAATCAACGCGCCTTGGGCGTCGCCACTTTATCCCGCAGATAAACCGGCTGCGCCTCGTCGGCCACGATCGCCTCGCCGCGTTCCCAGGCAAATCGCGCCAGGGTCAGCAGGTCTTCGGCGTGGGGCAACATACCCGCGTCCTGCCCGCTCAGGCTGACGGCGATACGCTCGCCATAGCCCCAACCAGTGCCTGCGCCAAACCACTCGCCACTGGCATCGGCCGGCAATGCAGCGGACTCCGGCGGCAGTACCGCTTCCGCACCCACCAGGCGCATCTCCCCGGCCGTTTCGCGGTAGCAACCCCAATACACTTCATCCATGCGCGCATCGATCGCGGCGGCGACCTGGGTGGCGCCGTGTTCGCGCAACGCACGTTGCGCCAGTACCGCCAGGTTCGACACCGGCAGCACGGGGCGATCCAGGGCAAACGCCAGCCCTTGCACCACGCCGATGGCGATGCGCACGCCCGTGAAGGCACCCGGGCCACGGCCAAACGCGATGGCATCGACCGCTTGCAAGGTGGTGCCAGCATCTGCCAGCAATTGCTGGATCATTGGCAACAGCTTCTGCGCATGCAGGCGCGGGATCACCTCGTAATGGCTCGTGACCTTGCCGTCATGCAGCAAGGCAACGGAGCAAGCTTCAGTCGCGGTGTCCAGGGCCAGCAAGGTGCTCATCGATGTTTCCGTAAAAGAGGTCAGAAAAAGTGCGCCAGTATAAACAACTACGGCCCGCAAGCGGGCCGTGGATGATGCAGCGGATCAGGTTTTTCAGCTCAGCGCTTCAAGTACCTTGGCGGTGATCGCTTCAACCGAGCCGACGCCTTCGATATGGCTGTACTGCGGCTTGCCATTGGCAGCCGACAGCTTCTGGTAGAAGTCCACCAGCGGCTTGGTCTGCGAATGGTAGACCGACAGGCGATGACGCACGGTTTCTTCGGTGTCGTCCTTGCGCTGTACCAGCTCTTCACCGGTGATGTCGTCTTTGCCTGCGGTTTTCGGCGGGTTGTAGACGATGTGGTACACGCGGCCGCTGGCCTCGTGAACACGACGACCGGCGATACGCTGGACGATTTCTTCGTCTTCGACGGCGATTTCAACCACTGCATCCAGCTCGACGCCGGCCGTCACCAGGGCTTCAGCCTGGGGAATGGTGCGCGGGAAGCCGTCGAACAGGAAACCGTTGGCGCAGTCGGACTGGGCGATGCGGTCCTTGACCAGTGCGATGATCAGGTCATCGGACACCAGGCCGCCGGCATCCATGATGCTCTTGGCCTTGATGCCCAGCTCGGTGCCGGCCTTGACCGCAGCACGCAGCATGTCGCCGGTGGAGATTTGCGGAATGCCGAATTTTTCGGTGATGAACTTAGCCTGAGTACCTTTACCGGCCCCGGGAGCTCCCAGCAGAATGACGCGCATCGATGTGCTCCTCAATTTTTTATATGGATAACGTCAGATTCGCCTCGTGGGGCCAATCTCAAAAATAGGGTCGTGACCGCCCAAACGGTCAAAGGCTGCTCAAGATACACAGCAGGCTGCGCCCACACAAGACGCCAAAAGTCGGAGAAACCGCTGCCTGTTGCGACCATTGCGCACAGTTCCCCAAGTCGCAACCCCATCATTAACTGTCGCCTGACAGCACTTTTCAACCCGTCATACAGCGGCATCCGACTCACCTGCCGGATGCCTGACCCCACGGCAAAAACCTTAGCCGGTGTTACGCAAACCGGCGGCAATCCCCGCGACAGACACCAGCAAGGCCTGTTCTACCGGGCTGCCCTGCGCCACGTCCTGCAATCGCGAACGGGCCAGCAACTCGGCCTGCAATAGATGAAGCGGGTCGAGGTAGGTGTTGCGCAAGCGGATGAACTCAAGGGTCGCGGGGCTATGTGCCAGTAGCTGCGACTGCCCGGTCAGACCGAGAACGATGGTGCACGCCTGCGACAATAGGTCGCGTAAGTGCGCACCCAATGGCAACAGATTCGGCTCGACCAGACGCTCATCGTAGGACTGCGCAATGTCGGCATCGGCCTTGGCCAGGACCATTTCCAGCATGTCGATGCGGGTGCGGAAGAACGGCCACTGCTCACGCATCTGCCCCAGCAGTTCGCCTTCGCCACGCTCCAGTGCCTTGCTCAGTGCTGCTTCCCAACCCAGCCACGCCGGCAGCATCAGGCGCGTCTGGGTCCAGCCGAAGATCCACGGAATCGCCCGCAGGCTTTCGATGCCCCCGGCCCGACGCTTGGCCGGACGACTGCCCAGCGGCAAACGACCGAGTTCCTGTTCCGGCGTGGACTGGCGGAAATACTCCACGAACTGCGGATTTTCCCGGACCACGGCGCGGTAAGCACTGACACCGTCTGCGGCCAGTTCGTCCATCAAATGGCGCCACTCAGGCGTCGGTGGCGGTGGAGGCAGCAAGGTTGCTTCAAGCACGGCGGCCAGGTACAGGTTGAGGTTCTGTTCGGCGATGTCTGGCAGGCCGAATTTGAATCGAATCATTTCACCCTGTTCGGTGGTGCGGAAACGCCCCGCCACAGAACCCGGCGGCTGCGACAGGATCGCCGCGTGGGCCGGGCCGCCGCCACGCCCCACGGTGCCACCGCGACCGTGGAACAACAGCAGTTCAACGGCGTTCGAGCGACAGATATCCACCAGTTGCTCCTGCGCCCGGTACTGCGCCCAGGCCGCCGCGGTGGTGCCAGCGTCCTTGGCCGAGTCGGAATAGCCGATCATCACTTCCTGCGGCCCTTGCAGGCGCGCGCGATAGCCCGGCAACAGCAGCAGCTTCTCGATCACCGGACCTGCGTTGTCGAGGTCGGCCAGGGTTTCGAACAGCGGCACCACGCGCATCGGCCGCAACACACCGGACTCTTTGAGCAATAACTGCACAGCCAGGACATCGGAAGCCGCACCGGCCATGGAAATCACATAGGAACCGAGGGATGCCTGCGGCGCAGCTGCGATTTCCCGGCAGGTCGCCAGCACTTCGGCGGTGTCGGCGGAGGGTTTGAAGTACGCCGGCAGCAAGGGACGACGATTGCTCAGTTCACGCGTCAGGAAGGCGATGCGCTCTTCTTCGCTCCAGTCCTCATAGCGGCCCAGGCCGAGGTAGTCGGTGATTTCAGTCATGGCGGCGGTGTGCCGCGAGGAGTCCTGGCGCACATCCAGACGGACAAGGAACAGACCGAAGGTCACTGCCCGGCGCAGACAATCGAGCAACGGCCCGTCGGCGATCACGCCCATGCCGCACTCGTGCAAAGAGTGGTAGCAAAGCTCCAGTGGATCGAGCAGTTCTCGATTGTCCTGCAGCACATCGGCGCCGGCGGGTGTGGCGCCGGTCAACGCACTGTGCGCCCAGTTGCGCGTGGCCCGCAGGCGTTCGCGCAGCTGTTTGAGCACGGCCCGGTAAGGTTCGGCGCTGTCTCCCGCCTTGGCTTTCAATTCATCGCTGGCCTGCTGCATCGACAGTTCAGCCGCCAGATGATCGACATCGCGCAGGTACAGATCAGCCGCCATCCAGCGCGCCAACAACAAGACTTCCCGGGTAACCGCCGCCGTCACGTTCGGATTGCCGTCGCGATCACCGCCCATCCACGAGGCAAAGCGAATCGGTGCCGCCTCCAGTGGCAAGCGCAGGCCGGTAGCGGCATGCAGGGCCTGATCGGCCTTGCGCAGATAATTGGGAATGGCCTGCCACAGCGAATGTTCGATCACCGCGAAACCCCACTTGGCTTCGTCCACCGGCGTCGGACGCGTGCGGCGAATTTCTTCGGTGTGCCAGGCTTCGGCGATCAGGCGCTGCAAGGTGGTCTTGATCTGCCCGCGCTCGGCACTGGTCAGGTCACGGTGATCCTGGGCCGCCAGTTGCGCGGCGATGGCATCGTATTTCTGGATCAGCGTGCGGCGCGCGACTTCGGTGGGATGCGCGGTCAGTACAAGCTCGATTTCCAGTCGCCCCAATTGCCGGGCCAGCGTTTCGGCGCCATGCCCCTCGGCGCGCAGGCGAGCGAGCAATTCCGGCAGCACCCGGGCTTCGAACGGCGCCTGTTGGGTTTCCTCGCGGCGGTGAATCAACTGGTACTGCTCGGCGATGTTGGCCAGGTTGAGAAACTGGTTGAACGCCCGCGCTACCGGCAGCAATTCGTCTTCGGTCAACTGGTTCAGGCTGGCACTGAGTTCGGCGTCCACGGAGCCGCGCCGGTCAGCCTTGGCGCCCTTGCGGATCTGCTCGATCTTGTCGAGAAAACCGTCGCCATATTGTTCACGAATGGTGTTGCCCAACAGCTCACCCAACAGGTGAACGTCCTCGCGCAAGCGTGCATCAATATCGGTCATCAGCAGGTCTCCAGCAAAAATCCGGGCGGCTAGTACCCTAGAGAGTGCCGCCCCAGACCGGTTCTTACAAGCAAGACGACGAAGGACCTTTAAACCTTGCCTGTTGAAGCTAGTCTGAAGATAAACCGTACAACGGCCATCGCCGGCCAAAGCCGGACACTCACCCTGCCTGCCACGAGCGGGAGCGCCATGAGGTCAATATGAAAATCCGCGAACTTGCCCACCACTGGGAAGAAAACGCCAAGGGTCGCCTGACCGACACCGGCTACTCGATTCATCTGGACGTCGAGTCGGCCGCACGGCTGGCCGCGATCATCGAGATGTACCCCAAGCGGCATCCCGAAGAACTGCTCGGCGATCTGATCGGCGCCGCGCTGGAGGAACTGGAAAGAAGCTTCCCGTACGTCAAAGGCTCGACCGTGGTCGCCACCGACGAAGAAGGCGATCCGCTGTACGAAGACATCGGGCCGACCCCGCGCTTCCTGGCCCTGTCCCGTCGGCATCTGCACGATTTGTCGCTGCCTGACGACAAACAGAAGCATTGAACCCTGTGGGAGCGGGGGGTGGTGGGCGATAAGGTTTTAAAAAAAAAAAAAATTTTGTTGGTTAAACCAATTATAAGGGAAGCGCCCCGCCACCAAATGATTTTTT
>NZ_JBGLYV010000163.1:0-8118 GCF_047304225.1 Pseudomonas sp. Pseusp3
GGCGGCGGTGGCGGCCCGCCCCTTCAACCCTTCTCCCCACCCCCGCGCGCCGCCCCCCCCCCCCCCCCCCCCCCCACATTTCGATCTGCGCATACAAAAACGCCCGGCATTTGCCGGGCGTTTTTATTGGGTGCTGATCACTCGTGATACTGCGCCGACAACTCATGCACGGCACGCAGGAAGGCGCCAGCATGTTCCGGGTCGACTTCCGGCGTGATGCCATGGCCGAGGTTGAACACGTGGCCGCTGCCCTTGCCGTAGCTGGCCAGAATGCGCCCGACCTCAGCGCGAATGGCTTCCGGTTTGGCGTAGAGCACGGCCGGGTCCATGTTGCCTTGCAGTGCGACCTTGTCGCCGACACGGGCGCGGGCGCTGCCGATGTCGCAGGTCCAGTCCAGGCCCAGTGCATCAGCACCGGCGTCGGCGATGCTTTCCAGCCACAGGCCGCCGCTCTTGGTGAACAGGATCACCGGCACCTTGCGGCCTTCGTGCTCGTGGATCAGGCCGCTGACGATTTTCTTCATGTAGGCCAGGGAGAACTCCTGGTACGCCGCCGCCGAGAGGGCGCCGCCCCAACTGTCGAAGATCTGCACCGCTTGCGCGCCGGCCATGATCTGTCCGTTGAGGTAGCTGGTGACGGTCTGCGCGAGCTTGTCCAGCAGCAGGTGCAAGGCTTGCGGGTTGTCGTAGAGCATGGTTTTGGTCTTGCGGTAGTCTTTCGACGAGCCGCCTTCGACCATGTAGGTGGCCAGTGTCCATGGGCTGCCGGAGAAGCCGATCAGCGGCACACGGCCGTTCAGTTCTCGGCGGATGGTGCTGACCGCGTCCATCACGTAACCCAGGTCTTTCTGCGGATCGGGAATCGGCAGGGCTTCGATGTCGGCCAGGGTGCTGACGACTTTCTTGAAGCGCGGACCTTCGCCGCTTTCGAAGTACAGACCCTGACCCATGGCATCGGGGATGGTCAGGATGTCGGAAAAGAGGATGGCCGCGTCCAGTTGCGGATAGCGGTCCAACGGCTGCATCGTGACTTCGCAAGCGAACGCCGGGTTCATGCACAGGCTCATGAAGTCGCCGGCCTTGGAGCGGCTGGCGCGGTATTCAGGCAGGTAGCGACCGGCTTGACGCATCATCCACACAGGGGTGACGTCTACGGGTTGCTTGAGCAGGGCGCGCAGGAAACGGTCGTTCTTCAGGGCAGTCATGTCGGCATCCGGAAAAAAAGTGAGGGCATTTTCTCAGAGCTAGACGCAAAAGGCACGAATGCAGGTCAGCCTTTTGTCTATCGGGTCAATTTATCGCGGAGAAACACCGGTCTTCGCAACACCACAAAACCAATGTGGGAGCGGGCTTGCTCGCGAATTCGGTGTGTCAGACAAAAAATCTGTCGACTGACACTCCCTCTTCGCGAGCAAGCCCGCTCCCACAGCTTTACTGCATTTCAGCTCAGGATCGCGGTTAGACGCCCAGGTAATCCAGGATCCCTTCCGCCGCATTGCGGCCTTCGAAGATCGCCGTCACCACCAGGTCAGACCCGCGAACCATGTCGCCACCGGCGAAGATTTTCGGGTTGCTGGTCTGGTGCTTGTACTGACCTTGCTCCGGTGCCACGACGCGGCCCTGGCTGTCGGTCTGGATCTCGAACTGCTCGAACCACGGCGCCGGGCTCGGGCGGAAACCGAAAGCGATGACCACGGCGTCGGCCGGGATGATCTCTTCGGAGCCCGGGATCGGCTCAGGGCTGCGACGGCCACGGGCGTCCGGTTCGCCGAGACGGGTCTCGACCACCTTCACGCCTTCGACCTTGTCTTCACCGACAATGGCAATCGGCTGGCGGTTGTAGAGGAACTTCACGCCTTCTTCCTTGGCGTTCTTCACCTCTTTGCGCGAGCCCGGCATGTTCGCTTCGTCACGACGATAAGCACAGGTCACCGACTTGGCGCCCTGGCGGATCGAAGTACGGTTGCAGTCCATCGCCGTGTCGCCACCGCCCAGAACCACGACCTTCTTGCCTTTCATGTCGACGAAATCTTCCGGCGACTTTTCAAAGCCCAGGTTGCGGTTGACGTTGGCGATCAGGAAGTCCAGCGCGTCATAGACGCCCGGCAGGTCCTCACCGGCAAAGCCGCCCTTCATGTAGGTATAGGTGCCCATGCCCATGAATACGGCATCGTATTCTTCGAGCAGTTGCTCCATGGTCACGTCCTTGCCCACCTCGGTGTTCAAGCGGAACTCGATGCCCATGCCGGTGAAGACTTCGCGACGATTGCTCAACACGGTCTTTTCCAGCTTGAACTCAGGGATGCCGAAGGTCAGCAGACCGCCGATTTCCGGGTTCTTGTCGAACACCACCGGGGTCACGCCGCCGCGCACCAGCACGTCGGCACAGCCCAGGCCCGCCGGGCCCGCGCCGATGATCGCGACACGCTTGCCGGTCGGCTTGACCTTGGACATGTCCGGGCGCCAGCCCATGGCGAACGCGGTGTCGGTGATGTACTTCTCCACCGAACCGATGGTCACCGCGCCGAAGCCGTCGTTGAGGGTGCAGGCACCCTCGCACAGACGGTCCTGCGGGCACACCCGGCCGCAGACTTCCGGCAGGGTGTTGGTCTGGTGCGACAGCTCGGCGGCCTGGAGGATATTGCCCTCGGCCACCAATTTGAGCCAGTTGGGAATGAAGTTGTGCACCGGGCACTTCCATTCGCAATAGGGGTTACCGCAACCCAGGCAGCGGTGGGCCTGGTCGGCCGACTGCTGGGGTTTGAACGGTTCGTAGATTTCCACGAACTCTTTCTTGCGTTGACGCAACAGTTTCTTCTTCGGATCCTTGCGCCCGACCTCGATGAACTGGAAGTCATTATTCAGACGTTCAGCCATTTTAAAACCTCATCAAACTCTTCAGGCGCATATCACTGCGGGTTGGCACGGGTGCTGGAAAGCAACGATTTCAGGGAGGCAGCCTTTGGCTTGACCAACCAGAAACGGCGCACGTAATCATCGAGGTTCTCGGCGAGTTCACGACCCCACTCGCTGTCGGTTTCCTCGACGTACTCGTTCAGCACGCGTTGCAAATGGCTGCGGTAGGCTTCCATCGCCTCGCCGCTGATCCGCTGGATTTCCACCAGTTCGTGGTTGACCCGGTCAACGAAGGAGTTGTCCTGGTCGAGCACGTAGGCGAAACCGCCGGTCATGCCAGAGCCGAAGTTATAACCGGTCTTGCCCAATACGCAGACGAAACCACCGGTCATGTACTCGCAGCAGTGATCGCCAGTGCCTTCCACGACAGTGTGGGCACCGGAGTTACGCACAGCGAAGCGCTCACCCGCGGTGCCGGCGGCGAACAGCTTGCCGCCGGTGGCGCCGTACAGGCAGGTGTTACCGATGATGGCACTGTCCTGGGTACGGTAGACGCTGCCCTTTGGCGGAACGATCACCAGCTTGCCGCCGGTCATGCCCTTGCCGACATAGTCGTTGGCGTCGCCTTCCAGGTACATGTTCAGGCCGCCGGCGTTCCACACGCCGAAGCTCTGCCCGGCCGTGCCTTTGAAGCGGAACGTGATCGGCGCGTTGGCCATGCCCTGGTTGCCGTGCTTGCGCGCGATTTCGCCGGAGATCCGCGCACCGATGGAACGGTCGCAGTTGCAGATGTCCAGGGCGAACTCGGCGCCGCTCAGGTCGTTGATCGCCGAGGTGGCCATGTCGACCATTTTCTCGGCCAGCAGGCCTTTGTCGAACGGCGGGTTGCGGTCTACGCCACAGAACTGCGGTTTGTCCGCCGGTACGTGGTCGCTGCCCAGCAACGGGGTCAGGTCAAGGTGATGCTGCTTGGCGGTCTGGCCTTCGAGAACTTCCAGCAGATCGGTCCGGCCGATCAGCTCTTCGAGGGAGCGCACGCCCAGCTTGGCCAGCCACTCACGGGTTTCTTCGGCGACGTAGGTGAAGAAATTCACCACCATGTCGACGGTACCGATGTAGTGATCCTTGCGCAGCTTCTCGTTCTGGGTCGCCACGCCGGTGGCGCAGTTGTTCAGGTGGCAGATACGCAGGTATTTGCAGCCCAGGGCAATCATTGGCGCGGTGCCGAAGCCGAAGCTTTCAGCGCCGAGGATGGCCGCCTTGATCACGTCGAGGCCGGTTTTCAGGCCGCCGTCGGTCTGTACCCGGACTTTGCCGCGCAGGTCGTTGCCGCGCAGGGTCTGGTGGGTTTCGGCCAGGCCGAGTTCCCACGGAGCGCCCGCATATTTGATCGAGGTCAGCGGCGATGCACCGGTACCGCCGTCGTAGCCGGAGATGGTGATCAAGTCCGCGTAGGCCTTGGCCACACCGGCGGCGATGGTGCCGACGCCTGCTTCCGCTACCAGCTTCACCGACACCAGCGCCTGCGGGTTGACTTGTTTCAGATCGAAAATCAGCTGCGACAAGTCTTCGATCGAGTAGATGTCGTGGTGCGGCGGCGGCGAAATCAGGGTCACGCCCGGCACTGCATAACGCAGCTTGGCGATCAGGCCGTTGACCTTGCCGCCGGGCAGTTGACCGCCCTCGCCTGGCTTGGCGCCTTGGGCGACCTTGATCTGCAGCACTTCAGCGTTGACCAGGTATTCCGGGGTTACACCGAAACGACCGGTGGCAACCTGCTTGATTTTCGAGCTTTTGATGGTGCCGTAGCGCGCCGGGTCTTCGCCGCCTTCACCGGAGTTGGAACGCGCACCAAGGCGGTTCATGGCTTCGGCCAGGGCTTCGTGAGCTTCCGGCGACAGGGCGCCCAGCGAAATACCGGCGGAGTCGAAGCGCTTGAGCACCGACTCCAGCGGTTCGATTTCGCTGATGTCCAGCGGCGTGTCCAGGGTTTTGACTTTCAGCAGGTCGCGGATCATCGACACCGGACGGTTGTCCACCAGCGACGTGTATTCCTTGAACTTGCTGTAGTCGCCCTGCTGCACAGCGGCCTGCAGGGTGTTGACCACGTCCGGGTTGTAGGCGTGGTACTCGCCACCGTGGACGAACTTCAGCAGACCGCCTTGCTGGATCGGCTTGCGCGGGCTCCAGGCTTCGGTGGCCAGCGCTTTCTGCTCGGCTTCGATGTCGACGAAACGCGCACCCTTGATGCGGCTCGGTACGCCCTTGAAGCTCAGGTTGCAGACTTCCTCGGACAGGCCGATCGCTTCGAACAGTTGTGCTCCGCGATAGGAGGTGATGGTCGAGATGCCCATCTTCGACAGGATCTTGAGCAAGCCCTTGGTGATGCCTTTACGGTAGTTCTTGAACACCTCATAGAGGTCGCCCAGCACTTCACCGGTACGGATCAGGTCGCCCAGCACTTCATAAGCCAGGAACGGATAAACGGCAGAGGCGCCGAAACCGATCAACACGGCGAAGTGATGCGGATCGCGTGCGGTTGCGGTTTCCACCAGGATGTTGGAGTCGCAGCGCAGGCCCTTTTCGGTCAGGCGATGGTGCACCGCACCGGTAGCCAGAGAGGCGTGGATCGGCAACTTGCCCGGGGCGATGTGACGGTCACTCAGCACTACCTGGGTACGACCGGAGCGCACGGCTTCTTCAGCCTGATCGGCAACGTTGCGGATTGCCGCTTCCAGGCCGACGCTTTCGTCGTAGTTGAGGTCGATGATCGCGCGCTCGAAGCCCGGACGATCGAGGTTCATCAGCGAGCGCCACTTGGCCGGTGAAATGACCGGCGAGCTGAGGATCACGCGCGAAGCGTGTTCCGGCGACTCCTGGAAGATGTTGCGCTCGGCACCGAGGCAGATTTCCAGCGACATGACGATGGCTTCGCGCAGCGGGTCGATCGGCGGGTTGGTGACCTGCGCGAACTGCTGGCGGAAATAGTCGTATGGCGTGCGCACGCGCTGGGACAGCACGGCCATCGGCGTATCGTCGCCCATCGAGCCCACGGCTTCGTAGCCTTGCTCGCCGAGCGGACGCAGCACCTGATCGCGCTCTTCGAACGTGACCTGGTACATCTTCATGTATTGCTTGAGCTGGTCGACATCGTAGAACGCCGAACCGTGGTCGTTGTCTTCCATGGTCGCCTGGATGCGCAGGGCATTCTTGCGCAGCCATTGCTTGTACGGATGACGGGACTTCAAACGGTTGTCGATCGCGTCGGTGTCGAGGATCTGACCGGTTTCGGTGTCCACGGCAAAGATCTGGCCAGGGCCGACACGGCCCTTGGCGATCACGTCTTCAGGCTGGTAGTTCCAGACACCGATTTCCGAGGCCAGGGTGATGAAGCCGTTCTTGGTGGTGACCCAACGCGCCGGACGCAGACCGTTACGGTCGAGCAGGCATACCGCGTAGCGACCGTCGGTCATGACCACGCCGGCCGGGCCGTCCCACGGCTCCATGTGCATCGAGTTGTATTCGTAGAACGCGCGCAGGTCCGGGTCCATGGTCTCGACGTTCTGCCACGCAGGCGGAATGATCATCCGCACACCACGGAACAGGTCGATGCCACCGGTGACCATCAGCTCCAGCATGTTGTCCATGCTCGAGGAGTCGGAACCGACACGGTTGACCAGCGGGCCGAGTTCTTCCAGGTCCATCAAGTCGTTGGTGAACTTGGTGCGACGGGCCACGGCCCAGTTGCGGTTGCCGGTGATGGTGTTGATCTCGCCGTTGTGCGCCAGGAAGCGGAACGGTTGGGCCAACGGCCATTTCGGCAGGGTGTTGGTGGAGAAGCGCTGGTGGAACACGCAAATCGAGGTTTGCAGGCGCTCATCGCTCAGGTCCGGATAGAAGGCGGTCAAATCCGCCGGCATCATCAGGCCTTTGTAAATGATGGTCTTGTGCGAAAAGCTGCACACGTAGTGATCGACGTCGGCGGCGTTGGCCACGGACGAGCGACGACGGGAGGTGAACAGCTTGACGGCCATGTCCTGATCGCTCAGGCCTTCACCGCCGATGAACACTTGCTCGATCTGCGGCAGGCGCTCAAGGGCCAGGCGGCCGAGGACGCTGGTGTCGATCGGCACTTTGCGCCAGCCGACCAACTGCAGGCCGGCGGCCAGGATCTCGCGGTTCATGTTCTCGCGAGCGGCTTCGGCTTTGACCGGGTCCTGGTTGAAGAAAACCATGCCTACAGCGTACTGCTTGGGCATTTCGACGCCGAAGGTTTCCTGGGCGATGGCTCGCAGGAACACGTCCGGTTTTTGAATCAGCAGACCGCAACCGTCACCGGTCTTGCCGTCGGCATTAATCCCACCGCGGTGGGTCATGCAGGTCAGGGCCTCAATGGCCGTTTGCAAAAGGGTATGACTGGGCTCGCCCTGCATATGGGCTATCAGGCCGAAACCGCAGTTATCCTTGAATTCATCTGGTTGGTACAGACCTGCTTTCATAGACACTTTCTCACCAGGCTGCCTCTGATCGAGGCAAATTTCTTTTCAATTCAACCACTTGCCATCCACGCTGAACGTTCGCCAGCTTTGCGGGGGCAAAAGGGAGGTCATTGTACACACCGACACTTGGCCTCACAAATTTGACGACGAAATGTCGCAAATCTATGTCGCATTTGTGAAAGGTTTAAAGCGATCTGCTGTGCTAGTCAAAACTTTTTTTAATTTTGACCGCAACGACTCAAAGACTACTGTGACGCAGACACCACAAGGCACGCGGCCCGGAGGGCAGCGCGCACTTGTAGAAATTTTGAGGTGCTTGGAGAGGCGGCCTGGGTAAGGCCGCCGAATCTTCAGCGAGTTGTTGCCAGTTCCTGTTGGACGCTGGCGACAGTGCGAGGCCAAGGTTTACCAGCCTGAACCTTCGCTGGCAAGGCCTTGATGGCGGAAACGGCTGCATCACGATTGGCGAAGTTGCCGTAGGTGATCACGTAAAGCGGCTTGCCATTGAGGACTTTCTTGAAATAACGGTACTCGCCGCCCTGCTCCTTGACGAAGCTTTGTGCGGCAGTTTCGGAGCTGGTGCCGAGGATTTGCACCACGTAGTTGCCCGGCGCCTGACCGGCGTACCAGGTACCGCCAGCAGCCTTGGCCACCGGAGCCGGTTTCTCGACAGGCTTGGTCGCCGCAGCAACGGCTGGCTTGGCTGGCGCTGGTGCAGGCTTGGCCACTGGAGCAGGCGCCGGAACAGGCGCTGGCTTGGCGG
>NZ_JBGLYV010000164.1:0-8049 GCF_047304225.1 Pseudomonas sp. Pseusp3
CAAATCCACCACCGCCAAAACCGCCCCCGGATCCACCGGAGCCGCCCCGGCCGGCGGGAAGGATACCGAGCATCTGGCACACAAAAACAGTCAGGATGAACAACATCACCAAAAACACGAACAACCCGGGATGCCGCGAGACAAAATCGTCCCCAGGATCGCCTCTGGATTCATACGCCGTGGAGGGTTCGTCCAAGGGGTTGCCGCCCAGCACCACCAGCATCGCCGCCACGCCGTCACTGATGCCCTTGCTGAAGTTGCCGGCCTTGAACGCCGGGGTGATGACCCGGTTGATGATCACCGAACTCTGGGCGTCCGTCAGTCGGTCCTCCAGGCCGTAGCCGACTTCGATGCGAAGTTTGCGCTCGTTGCGGGCGACGATCAGCAAGGCACCATTGTTCTTGTCCTTCTGCCCGATACCCCAGTGGCGACCCAGTTGGTAACCGAAGTCGGCGATGTCGGCGCCTTGCAAATCCGCCAAAGTCACTACCACAAGCTGTTCGCCGGTGGCTTGCTCATGGGCCTGGAGTTGCCGGGCAAGTTGCTCGCGCACAGATGGCTCGATCATCTGCGCGTTGTCGACCACCCGCCCCGTCAGCGCCGGGAAGCTCAGCTCGGCCCGGGCCGTGATCGTCACCACCCACAACAACAGCAACAGGCCTGTTTTCAGGACGCGCATTGGCAACCTCTTGCGTGGTGACGCCGATCAGCGCTTTTCAGAATTTGACCTCGGGGGCCTTTTCCGCCCCCGGTGTGGCTTCGAAGGTCTCGCGAACCGGTAGATTGCTGTACATCACGCTGTGCCACAGGCGTCCAGGGAACGTGCGGATCTCGGTGTTGTACTTCTGCACCGCGAGGATGAAATCACGCCGGGCCACACTGATCCGGTTCTCGGTGCCTTCAAGCTGCGATTGCAAGGCGAGGAAGTTCTGGTTGGCCTTCAGGTCCGGATAACGCTCGGAAACCACCATCAAACGGCTCAAGGCGCCACTCAGTTGATCCTGGGCTTGCTGGTACTGCTTGAGTTTTTCCGGGTTGTCGAGGGTCGAGGCATCCACCTGGATCGACGTGGCCTTGGCCCTGGCCTCAATGACCGCCGTCAGTGTCTCTTCTTCATGCCTGGCATAGCCCTTGACGGTTTCCACCAGGTTGGGAATCAGGTCGGCGCGCCGCTGATACTGGTTCTGCACCTGGCCCCAGGCGGCCTTGGCCTGTTCGTCGAGGGTCGGAATATTGTTGATGCCACAGGCGGTCAGCAACGTGGCCAGCACCAGCAGCGTGACGACCTGCAAACGCGAACGGTAGGTTGGACTTACATTCATCACAATGACGCTCCCTTGTACATTTCATGAAAAAACCGACCGTGAAACCTTCTGAGCCGGGTCTTGGGGCATAATCGCCCGCGCCTCTGGATTGCAACGGGCCGATGGGCTAAAAAGAGGCCCTGCACAAAAACGCATCCGCCCTCTGGCTGTCGTTTTTGGCTCTGGTTTGTTGAGCCGGCACCCGAACAACAATAGACGCTCCCTAAATTTTGGCTGGCCGGCGTGTACATCGCCGTTTGGGCCCTAGAGAAAACTATTCATGAAGAAGCTGTGTTTGCTGGGCCTGTTCGTCAGCCTGGCCAGTCATAACGTATTGGCCGCCACGACGCCCGCACCCCTGGAGAACAAGGAAGCCTTCGTCAGCAACCTGATGAAGCAAATGACCCTCGATGAAAAAATCGGCCAACTGCGCCTGATCAGCATCGGCCCGGAAATGCCGCGCGAAATGATCCGCAAGGAAATCGCGGCAGGCAACATCGGCGGTACGTTCAATTCCATTACCCGCCCGGAAAACCGGCCGATGCAGGACGCGGCCATGCGCAGCCGCCTGAAGATCCCGATGTTCTTCGCCTACGACGTGATCCACGGCCACCGCACCATTTTCCCGATCCCGCTGGCCCTGGCCTCGAGCTGGGACATGGACGCCATTGGCCTGTCCGGGCGCATCGCCGCCAAGGAAGCCGCGGCTGACAGCCTCGACATCACCTTCGCGCCGATGGTCGACATCTCCCGCGACCCGCGCTGGGGCCGTACTTCCGAAGGCTTCGGCGAAGACACCTACCTGGTGTCGCGCATTGCCGGCGTGATGGTCAAGGCGTTCCAGGGCACCGGCGCCAACGCCGCCGACAGCATCATGGCCAGCGTCAAGCACTTCGCCCTGTACGGCGCGGTCGAGGGCGGTCGCGACTACAACGTGGTCGACATGAGCCCGGTCAAGATGTACCAGGACTACCTGCCGCCGTACCGCGCCGCCATCGATGCCGGCGCTGGCGGGGTCATGGTCGCGCTGAACTCGATCAACGGCGTGCCGGCCACGGCCAACACCTGGCTGATGAACGACCTGTTGCGCAAGGAGTGGGGCTTCAAGGGCCTGGCTGTCAGCGACCACGGAGCGATTTTCGAGCTGATCAAGCACGGCGTTGCCGCCGACGGTCGCGAAGCGGCGAAGCTGGCGATCAAGGCCGGCATCCATATGAGCATGAACGACACCCTGTACGGCAAAGAGCTGCCAGGGCTGCTGAAGTCCGGCGAGATCCAGCAGAGCGATATCGATAACGCCGTGCGTGCGGTACTGGACGCCAAGTACGACATGGGCCTGTTCAAGGACCCGTACCTGCGCATCGGCAAGGCCGAGGATGACCCGGTCGACACCTACGCCGACAGCCGCCTGCACCGCGCCGAGGCCCGTGATGTGGCGCGCCGCAGCCAGGTACTGTTGAAGAACCAGAACGAAACCCTGCCGCTGAAGAAAACCGCGAAAATCGCGCTGGTCGGTCCGCTGGCCAAGGCGCCAATCGACATGATGGGCAGCTGGGCCGCCGCTGGTAAGCCGGCGCAATCGGTGACCCTGTTCGACGGCATGACCAACGCCTTGGGCGACAAGTCGACACTGATCTACGCCCGTGGCGCCAACATCACCAGCGACCCGAAAATCCTCGGCTACCTGAACTTCCTCAACTTCGACGCCCCGGAAGTGGTGGATGACCCGCGTCCGGCGAACGTGCTGATCGACGAAGCGGTGAAAGCGGCCAAGGAGGCTGACGTCGTTGTCGCCGCCGTCGGCGAATCCCGTGGCATGTCCCACGAATCGTCGAGCCGTACCGACCTGAACATCCCGGAAAACCAGCGCGAGCTGATCCGTGCCCTGAAAGCCACCGGCAAACCGCTGGTGCTGGTGTTGATGAACGGCCGCCCGCTGACGATTCTCGAAGAGAAAGAACAGGCTGACGCGATCCTGGAAACCTGGTTCACCGGCACCGAGGGCGGCAACGCCATCGCCGACGTGCTGTTCGGCGACTACAACCCGTCGGGCAAACTGCCGATCAGCATCCCGCGTTCGGTGGGCCAGATTCCGACCTACTACAACCACCTGACCATTGGCCGGCCGTTCACCCCGGGCAAACCGGGCAACTACACCTCGCAGTATTTCGATGACACCACCGGCCCCCTGTACCCGTTCGGCTATGGCCTTAGCTACACCGACTTCAGCCTGAGCGACATGGCGCTGTCGTCGACCACCCTGAACAAGACCGGCAAGCTCGACGCCAGTGTCACGGTGAAAAACACCGGCAAGCGCGATGGCGAAACCGTGGTGCAGTTGTACATCCAGGACGTGGCAGGCTCGATGATCCGCCCGATCAAGGAACTGAAGAACTTCCAGAAAGTGATGATCAAGGCCGGCGAACAGAAGGTCGTGCACTTCACCATCACCGAGGACGACCTGAAGTTCTACAACACCCAGCTCAAGTACGCGGCAGAGCCGGGCAAGTTCAATGTGCAGATCGGCCTGGATTCAGCGGACGTGACGCAGCAGAGTTTTGAGTTGCTGTAATCCCTGAAGCAACACAAAACAAATGTGGGAGCGGGCTTGCTCGCGAAAGCGGTCTGTCAGTCGACATCTTCGTTGTCTGACACTCCGTCTTCGCGAGCAAGCCCGCTCCCACATTGGATCTCAGTGTTTACGGAAATCGGGCACTAGCCCCTCCGATCCAGCAGATTCACCACCACCCGATCCACCCATCCCCACACCCGCTGCTTGACTCGCCGCCACAGTGGCCGCCGCTTCCATTCTTCCAGGCTGACTTGCTGGCTCAGGGCGAAGTCGTGCTCGAAACTCGCGGCTACCGCTCGGGTCAATCCGGGGTCCAGTGCTTCCAGGTTGGCTTCCAGGTTGAAGCGCAGATTCCAGTGATCGAAGTTGCACGAACCGATGCTCACCCAGTCATCGATCAGGACCATTTTCAGGTGCAGGAAACACGGCTGGTATTCGTAGATCTTCACTCCGGCCCTGAGCAGTCGCGGGTAATAGCGATGGCCGGCATAACGCACGGACGGGTGATCGGTACGCGGGCCGGTCAGCAGCAAGCGCACATCGACACCCCGGGCAGCCGCCCGGCGCAGGGAACGGCGGACTTTCCAGGTCGGCAAAAAGTACGGCGTGGCCAGCCAGATCCGTCGATGGCCGCTGTTCAGGGCGCGCACCAGCGATTGCAGAATGTCCCGGTGTTGACGGGCGTCGGCATACGCCACCCGGCCCATGCCCTCGCCCTGGGAAGGCACGCGGGGTAACCGCGGCAAGCCGAAATGCGAGGCCGGTCGCCAGGCGCGTCGATGGCGGTTGGCAATCCACTGCCGATCGAACAGCAGCTGCCAGTCGAGTACCAGCGGGCCAGTGATTTCCACCATCACTTCGTGCCATTCGCTGACGTCTTCGCCCGGCGTCCAGAACTCATCTGTGACACCTGTGCCGCCAACCACGGCCAGGCTCTGGTCCACCAGCAGCAGCTTGCGGTGATCGCGGTAAAAGTTGCCGACCCAACGTCGCCAGCTCAGGCGATTGTAAAAGCGCAGCTCCACACCGGCGGACATCAGTCGCTGACGCAAGGCCAGGGTAAAGGCGAGGCTGCCGTAATCATCGAACAGACAGCGCACCCGTACACCGCGTTCGGCGGCCTGCACCAAGGCCTGGACCATGGCTTCGGCGCAGGCGCCCGCCTCCACCAGATACAGCTCCAGCTCGACTTGTTCTTCCGCCCGGGCAATCGCCACCAGCATGCGCGGAAAAAATTGTGGGCCGTCGACCAGCAGTTCGAAATGGTTGCCTTCGCGCCAGGGAAAAATCGCACCGGCCATGTCAGCGCGCCGTGAAAATCAGTACCGCACCCACCGGTACCGACAGGCTGATCGCCGACAGGTCGGCCATTTTGCGCAATGCTTCCAGGCCGGGAACCAAATCGAAATCTTCGGCGTTGATCACCAGCGGTTCGAGGGTCACCACCTGAAAGCGCCGGTCATCCAGACGGGTCGCCAGCAGTTGGGCCTGGTACTCGTGTTGTTTGCCATGCAGGTCGACCGTCAGCGGCAGGCGCAACTCCAGCTGTGCGCCGGGAGCGAGGTCGTTGATCGGGCGCAGATCGATTTTCGTGGTGATCAAGGCCTCGGGAAACCGGTCGATCTGGAACAGCGCCTTGCGCATGCGCTCATCGCGCAACGGAACGCCGCTATTGATCGACTCCAGCTCGACCTCCACCTGCGCCAGCCCCTCGGGATCGACCTTGCCGTGCAGCACCAGAAAGCGCTGCACTTCAGAGACATTGGCGTTTTTGGTACTGACAAACGACAGGCGCGAAGACTCGCCATCGAGGTACCAATCGGCACGGGCCGATAAAGCGGCGCCTGCCAGCAGTAGGAAAGCGAGGGGTTGGAGGGTGGAGCGCATCAACATAAAGACTCGTGGGGCAGATAAACCTGTGCTGAACCTTAACCGGCCTTCAGCGCATTGCAAGCCGTCTGCTGCTCCAAACCCGCTTTTGTGGCGAGGGAGCTGTCGCCCCACCTCAAGACTTCAGCGCCGTCAGGGTTGCAAGCGGCAGCCCTGGCGCTCGCCGATCCACACGGCGCTGTTGCTGCGGCCCATGCCGCTGACCGCGACACGCTTGCCGGCCGGTTCATCGGTAAAGCTGCTGGCAGGCAGCCACTGTTTCACATAACGGTGGCAGTACTCGGCGTCGTTGTTCATCACGTAGCGACACGAACAGTATTCCTTGGCCGTGTATGCGCTGATGATGTTGGGGAACGCCCATAGCGCCACCCGTTCGTGCCAGATCCAGCCGAGCAAGGCGATCAGCAGGATCAGCAACAGGGAAGCGATCGGTCGACGGCGAATGAAACCGGTCACGGCTGCACCTTCCCGGCAACGGCGTTGAGCGCGAGCTTGAGCAATTGGTTGTGCCGGTAACTGCCGTCGCGGTCATCGCCGTAGCGGACGATCACCAGGTGTTCACTGGGGATCACATACAACGCCTGCCCCCAATGGCCCAGCGCCGCGAAGGTATCGGCGGGGGCATCGGGCCAGGGTCGCGCCGCGCCTTCAACGGCTCTATTGAGCCACCATTGGCCGCCGGGGACGGTATCGTCTTGATGGGCGTGATAGTGAGCGAACGGCTCGCGGTTGAACGCCACCCAGTCCCTGGGCAGCAGTTGCTTGTCTCCCCAGCGGCCCTCGCGATCCATCAACAGACCGACCCGGGCCAGATCCCGTGCAGTGAGGTAGGCATAGGACGAAGCGACGAAGGTGCCCGTGGCATCGGTTTCCCAGACCGCGTGGCGAATGCCCAGCGGTTCGAACAATGCAGTCCACGGGTAGTCGGGATAGCGGCTGGGGCCGACGATGGTTTTCAGCGCGGCGGACAACAGATTGCTGTCACCGCTGGAGTAGCGAAATGCCTGGCCCGGCGCCGTGTACGCAGCATGGGCTGCGGTGAACGCGGCCATGTCGTGGTGACCGCGGGTGTAGAGCATGGCCACCACCGAAGACTTCAGCGGTGCGTATTCATAGTCCTCCTGCCAATCCAGGCCCGAGGCCCAGTGCAGCAGGTCGGCCATGGTCATGTCGGGGTGTTTTTGCAGGGGCGGATAAAACTTCGCCACCGGGTCGTCGAGCTTGAACAAGCCTTCGCCATAGGCCACACCGAGGACCGTGGCCATCAGGCTCTTGCTGATCGACCAGGTCAGGTGCGGCGTCTCGGCCTTCGTCGGACCGGCGTAGCGCTCGTAGAGCAACTGGCCGTCGCGGATCACCAGCAAGGCATCGGTGCGAATGCCCTGGCGTGTGGTGTCATCGCGGGATGGGAAGGCGTAGGCCTCCAGGGCTTGAAGCGCCGGGCCGGTCGGCGTCGGGGCGGTCGGCCATTGCTCGGCGGGCCAATATTCGGCCTGGACCGTGAAGCTGAGCAACAGCATGAAAATCAGGGACAAGCCTTTGGGCATGGCAGGGGCTCAGAGATTGAACTTGCTGAGCCTAGTCGAGGTTGATGACAGTTCAGAAATTTATGCTGCCAATCAGGCCGCCATCGCGAGCAAGCTCGCTCCCACAGGCTCAGTGCCCTATCTGATATTTGTGTGCGCCAGAGATCCCTTGTGGGAGCGAGCTTGCTCGCGATGAGGCCAGTCAGGGCAACGAAGATTCCGCCAGCGCCTTGGCCAACCGCTTGCCCCGCGCCCCCGCCGCCAACTCCATCACCGCTCGGTCGCGCTGCCACATCGCCGCCCACTCCGCCGGCCCTCCAGCCAGTGCCTCGTTCACTTCAGCCTTGAGCCCTTCGAACTGTGCAAACAACCCGCCCAGTACCACATGCCCGGCCAGGCTGGTCGGTGGCTGGCGGCTGCTTTCCGCGCACCCCGCCAACAATCCCAGCAGACGCAATTGCAAGGATTGCGGCCAGGCACAGTCCTGACCGATGCCGTACAACCACGCGGTCATGGCGCTCAGTACATAGATGTCTTCCAGCGTGCGGAACGGTTTGACGTAGGCGTCCCAACCATCCCCCGCGAGCAACTCGCACAGCGCGTTATCCAGAAACAACCGGCCGTGGCTGATGTCCGGCATCAACGGAATCGGCGCCAGCTTTTCCACTCGTACTCCCGGCTCATCGCGATAGATCACCGCCAGGCTCAAGCGCGGATCGGCGCCGGGCGCCTCGCTGCGCGCCGCCACCAGCAGCCA
>NZ_JBGLYV010000165.1:0-8011 GCF_047304225.1 Pseudomonas sp. Pseusp3
AGTCACCATCAATGCCGACTGTCAGACCGCTTTCGCGAGCAAGCCCGCTCCCACAGGGTTCTGTGTTGCATCAGTCGTCCGCCTTGGGGTCCAGGTCCGGGAACATCACCTCGGTGAAGCCAAACTTGCTGAAGTCGGTAATGCGCGACGGGTACAGGCGGCCGATCAGGTGATCGCATTCATGCTGCACCACCCGTGCGTGGAAGCCCGAAGCAATGCGCACGATGGGCTCGCCCTTGGGATCGACGCCTTCGTAGCGAATCTGCTGGTAACGTTGCACCGCGCCGCGCAGGCCCGGTACGGACAAACAGCCTTCGAAACCCTCTTCCAGGGTCGGGCTGAGCGGTGTGATCAACGGGTTGATCAGGATCGTCTGCGGCACCGCCTCGGCATCCGGATAACGCTCGCTGTGCTCGAAACCGAAGATCACCAGCTGCAGGTCGACACCGATCTGCGGAGCAGCCAGGCCAACGCCTCCCACACTTTCCATGGTCTGGAACATGTCATCGATCAGTTGCCACAGCTCGGGGCTGTCGAACATCTCGGCCGGCACTGGCGGGGCAACGCGCAGCAGGCGCTCATCGCCCATTTTCAGAATTTCACGAATCATGATCAGGTTTCATCAATGGTCGGTTTGTGTGAGTGATCGCGCCCCAGTCCCGACACGTGGTGTTTTTCCTCATGGACGGGACCATGCTCGCCAGCCACTTTTTCGCCGGGCTCCTTGCCGTCTCGCGACATGTGTTCGATCACCGCGTTCATCTCCGCGCCCAGCAGCAGCACCGCGGCGGAAATGTAGAAGTACAGCAATAGCACAATGATCGCACCGATACTGCCATACATGGCGTTGTAGTTGGCGAACTCCTTGACGTACAAGCCGAAGCCCAGGGAGGCGATGATCCACACGACCACCGCGAGCACCGAGCCTGGGGTGATGAAGCGAAACTCCTGTTTGACGTCGGGCATGACGTAGTAGATCAACGCCACCGCGACCATCAGCAAAATCACGATCACCGGCCAGCGCGCGATCGTCCAGAGCGTGACGATAAAGTACTCAAGGCCGACTTGCTTGGCGATCCACTCCATCACCTGCGGCCCGAGCACCATGAGCGCTGCGGCGATCAGCAGCATGCCGGCAATGCCGACGGTGTAGATGATCGACAACGGAAAGCGTTTCCACAGCGGGCGCCCTTCGACCACGTCGTAGGCGGCGTTCATCGCGCTCATCATCAGCCGCACCCCGGCGGAGGCGGTATACAGCGCAATCACGATCCCCACCGAGAGCAAGCCACCCTTGGATTGCTGCAGCTGGTCGATCACCGGGTTGACCTGCTCCAGTGCCTGGGGCGGCAATACCAGTTCCGATTGCAGGCGCAGCCAGGAGAAGAAATCCGGCAGGTGCAGGAAGCCGATCAGGGCAATCAGGAAAAGGATGAACGGAAACAGCGAAAACAGCATTTGATAGGCCAGCGCCGAGGCATAGGTCGACATCTCGTCGGCGATGAACTCGGTGACCGTGCGCATCATCACACGGTGCAGGGGCAAGCCTCTCATGTCCGGAAAAATCATTAGCGTCTCCATTCGCCGCATTCGCATTTGGGTTGAAGTCGTGGCGACTCTGGGGGCCGTTTCCTTCACCAAGGTAGCCCAGTTGGCGACTTTGAAACAAATTCAGTGTGCAAGTTCAGGCTGACACAAAAATGGCCATCCGGGGATGACCGCTTCTTCTTTTATTAAAGGCATTTCAATGGGAGGAAAGGTCGTTACATAAGGTTGACCGGGGGCTTTTGCAGGGAGTTTCATTTATTTGCACCACGACATTTCATCGTTCAGTGCAGGTTGCGCTTTATGTTTGCCGGCCAACCCCTGAGAATGCGCAACACATTCAGGCCATGGCGCTGAAGATCCAATCCCGTAGGAATGTTATGAAACTCGATAAAAAGCAGGCCATTGCCCGCAGAAACCAGGAACTCGGCGGTGCTGTGCTTGGCGTCAACAACTGCCACTTCACCGAATTGAACCGCAACCGCAATATCTGGTGGTTCGACATCCCGGTATCGCGCCTGGCCGTGGGTCAGTACGAGTGGATTCACCTGCTGATGCACACGCCGGACACCGACGAGCTGCTGCACCTGAAAGTGCCGACCGTGTTCCTGCGCGAGAAGCTCGAAGGCCTGGTGGTACGCAATGAAGGCAAGCGCAAGGCTGCATTGAGCCTGGAACTGAGCGCCGACAAGGACTCCTTCCTGCAGGACATGCGCCCGGCGGGCACCAACGTCAACTTCGCGCCGTTCCGTCAATAACCGTCATTCCTGTAGGAGCGAGCTGGCTCGCGATGGACGTCAACGATGACGCGGGCTGTCTGAATGAACGCGTTGTCTGTACCTTTTTCGCGAGCATGCTCGCTCCTACAGAGGATCGGTGTTGCCAGCCGACCAACAAAAAGCCCCGCATCGGCGGGGCTTTTTGTTGATTACGCGGTGGCTTTCTTCGCGTTGATCTTCTTCAGTTCTTCATCGCGCAATTCACGGCGCAGGATCTTGCCGACGTTGGTGGTCGGCAGTGCGTCACGGAACTCCACGGAGCGCGGGACCTTGTAGCCGGTGACGTTGGCGCGCATGTGCTCCATCACCTGTTCCTTGGTCAGGGTCACGCCCGGCTTGGCAACGATGAAAATCTTGATCGCCTCGCCCGACTTTTCGTCCGGCACGCCGATGGCCGCGCATTGCAGCACGCCCGGCAGGGTAGCCAGCACGTCTTCGAGCTCGTTCGGGTACACGTTGAAACCGGAAACCAGGATCATGTCTTTCTTGCGATCGACAATGCGCATGAAGCCATCGGGCTGGATCAGCGCAATGTCACCGGTCTTCAACCAGCCTTCGCTGTCGAGGATCTCGTCGGTGGCTTCCTGGCGCTGCCAGTAACCCTTCATGACTTGCGGGCCCTTCACGCACAGTTCGCCGATTTCACCCAGCGGCTGCTCGACACCGGCATCGTTGATGACTTTGCACAGGGTCGACGGCACCGGAATGCCAATGGTGCCGACCTGGATGTGCTGGATCGGGTTCACCGTCGCCACCGGGCTGGTTTCGGTCATGCCGTAACCTTCGCAGATGGCGCAACCGGTCACCGCTTTCCAGCGTTCGGCCGCCGCCAGTTGCAGGGCCATGCCGCCCGACAAGGTAACTTTCAGCGCGGAGAAATCCAGCTTGCGGAAACCTTCGTTGTTGCACAGGGCTACGAACAGTGTGTTCAAACCGACAAAGCCGCTGAACTTCCACTTCGACAGTTCCTTGACCATCGCCGGCAAGTCGCGCGGGTTGCTGATCAGGATGTTGTGGTTGCCCGCCAGCATCATCGCCATGCAGTGAAAGGTGAACGCATAGATGTGGTACAGCGGCAGCGGTGTGATCAGGATCTCGCAACCTTCATTGAGGTTGGACCCCATCAGCGCCTTGCACTGCAGCATGTTCGCCACCAGGTTGCGGTGGGTCAGCATCGCGCCCTTGGCCACGCCGGTGGTACCGCCGGTGTATTGCAGCACCGCGACATCGCCACTGGCCGGGTTGGCTTCCGCCACTGGCTGGCCCAGGCCTTTGCTCAGCACGTCATTGAACTTGACGGCTTTTGGCAAGTGATAGGCCGGCACCATCTTCTTCACGTACTTGATGACGCTGTTGACCAGCAAGCGCCTGAGCGGCGGCAGCAGGTCGGCGACTTCGGTGACGATCACGTGCTTGACGCCGGTTTTCGGCACCACGGTTTCAGCCAGGTGCGCCATGTTGGCCAGGCAGACCAGGGCCTTGGCACCGGAGTCGTTGAATTGGTGTTCCATTTCCCGCGCGGTGTACAGCGGGTTGGTGTTGACTACGATCAGCCCGGCGCGGATCGCGCCGAAGACGGCAACCGGGTACTGCAACACGTTGGGCAGTTGCACGGCGATTCGATCGCCAGGCTGCAAGTCGGTATGCTGTTGCAGGTAAGCGGCAAACGCACCGGACAATTCGTACAGTTCACCGTAGGTGAGTGTCTTGCCCAGGTTGCTGAATGCCGGCTTGTTGGCGAAGCGTTGGCAGGATTGCTTCAACACTGCCTGAATATTCGGGTACTCGTCGGGATTGATGTCGGCAGCAATCCCGGCTGGGTACTTATCCTTCCAAAAGTCTTCGATCATGGAAGCCCACTCCTCAGCAACGCGAATTCAGCACCGCATTTGATGCGATTATTATTGGTGTTTGGCCATTGGTAAATCTGGCTGATAGAAGGCCGAGAAGTCACAAAGCGCGCCGAGAGTAGCAGCTTTGCAAAGGGTCGACTAGAGCCAAAAGCGGCCTCTACGGTCACTTTTATGACTCAAGACTTACAAGCGGTCATTTTAGAGCAAAAAACCTATATGTCGCTGAAAGCCCCGAAATTCGGGGCTTTCGCTTAAACCTGTAGGAGCGAGCTTGCTCGCGAAAAACGTCCGGGCAACGCGATCATTCAGACAGGGCGCGTTATCGTTGACGTCCATCGCGAGCGTGCTCGTTCCTACAGTGGTCAGCTATTCACCGATCAGGCGATATCTCGCAACTCCCGCCGCAGGATCTTGCCCACCGGGGTCATCGGCAGCGATTCGCGCAGCACGATGTGCTTGGGTACCTTGTACGCCGTGAAGTTCTCCTTGCAGTAAGCCTTCAGCTCTTCAAGGCTGACGCCCGCTTCACGGGCCACCACGAACAGCTTCACCGCCTCCCCCGACCGCTCGTCGGGTACACCGATGACCGCACAGTTGGCGACTTTCGGGTGTGCCATCACCACGTCTTCGATCTCGTTCGGGTACACGTTGAAACCCGAGACAATGATCATGTCCTTCTTGCGGTCAACGATACGCACGAAACCGTCCGGGTCGATCACCGCGATATCACCGGACTTGAACCAGCCCTCGGCATCCAGCACTTCGGCCGTGGCCTCGGGTTTCTGCCAGTAGCCCTTCATGATCTGCGGGCCCTTGATGCACAGCTCGCCACGTTCGCCCAAAGGTTGTTCGACACCGTCATCGCTGATGACTTTCAGCGCAGTGCCCGGCACCGGCAGGCCGACCGTGCCGATCCGCGACTGGTCGCCATACGGGTTGGTACAGGCCACCGGCGAAGTTTCGGTCAGGCCGTAACCTTCGGTGATGCGGCAACCGGTCAGTTGTTCCCAACGTTCGGCTGTCGCCTTGACCAGCGCAGTGCCGCCGGAGTTGGTGAGCTTGAGGCTGGAGAAGTCCAGGGTCTTGAAGTCCGGGTGATCCATCAGCGCGACGAACAGCGTGTTGAGCCCCAGCAGCGCCGAAAACCGCCAGTTCTTCAGTTCCTTGATGAAGCCGCCAATGTCGCGCGGGTTGGTGATCAGCACGTTGTGGTTGCCCGTCACCATCATGCACATGCAGTTCGCCGTGAAGGCATAGATGTGGTACAGCGGCAGCGGCGCGATCATCACCTCCTGCCCTTCGCGCAACAGCGGTTGCCCGTCGCGGCCGAACTGTCCCAGACAGGCCCGTGCCTGTTGCATGTTCGCCACCAGGTTGCCGTGGCTCAGCATCGCGCCCTTGGCCAGGCCCGTGGTGCCGCCGGTGTATTGCAGCACGGCGATGTCGTCGAGGCCGACGTTCAGCGGCTTGATACCCAGGCCACGGCCCATGCGCAATGCGCTCTTGAAAGAAACGGCCTGGGGCAAGGAATAGTCCGGGACCATCTTCTTGACCTTGCTCACCATCGTGTTGACCAGCCAACCCTTGGCGGTGGGCATCAGGTCGCCCATCTTCGCTTCGATCAGGTACTGGATATCGGTGTCGGGGAGCACTTCCTGGACTTTCTGGCCGAACACGTTCAGGTACACCAGCGCCCGGGCACCGGAATCCTTGAACTGATGACGCATTTCCCGCGCGGTGTACAACGGGTTGGTGTTGACCACGATCAACCCGGCGCGCAAGGCCCCGAACACGGCAATCGGGTAATGCAGGACGTTGGGCATCTGCACCGCGATGCGGTCCCCCGCCACCAGGTCGGTGTGGGCTTGCAGATAACCGGCGAAGGCCGCGCTTTGGCGTTCCAGCTCCGCGTAGGTCAGGGTCACGCCCATGTTGCTGAACGCCGGGCGGTCAGCAAACTTCTTGCAGGAACGCTCGAACACCTCGATCACCGACTTGTAGGCTCCCAGATCGATATCCAGGGGTACACCGGCCGGGCGTTTGTCATTCCAGAAATCAGGTTGCATTGTTGTTGTCCTCTTTACCTGAATCTATCCGGGGCCACTTTTCTGTCATTTTTCAAAAAAAATGCAAAAAGCGGAGCTTCACGGACACTAGCAGTTATGACGTAGCAGGCAAATATGCCCACCGCTGTCATTGATCCCATGAATCTTCTTGCCGTGGCGCAAGCTGATCAGACGCCCGGCCAAGGATGCGCTATAAACTGCAACGAGCTAATTGCGACCAGGCAGCCTCATGCAAAGGAACCGCCATGATCCATGACACTTTCTGGCTGACCACGAGCGACCACAGCCGCCTCTTCGTCAACCAGTGGCTACCCGAGGGCAGCCTCAAGGCAATGATTCTGCTGGCCCACGGCATGGCCGAGCACAGCGGTCGCTATGGCCCCCTTGCGCAAAAACTCTGTGACCAGGGCTATGGCGTGTGCGCGCCGGACCTGCGTGGACATGGCAAAACTGCCGAAAACGGGACACTCGGGCATTTCGCCGATGACCATGGCTGGTCCAAGGTCGTGAGCGACCTGGCCTGCCTCAACCAGCACATCGGCCAACAGCACCCTGGCATACCGATCGTACTGCTCGGTCACAGCATGGGCAGTTACGTTGCCCAGGCTTATCTGCTGCACCACAGCGCCAGCCTGCACGGGGCGATCCTCAGCGGCTCGAACTTCCAGCCTGTGGCGCTTTATCGTGCGGCACGGCAAATCGCCCGTTTCGAACGCCTGCGCCAAGGCCGCCAAGGGCGCAGCGCATTGATCGAATGGCTGTCGTTCGGCTCGTTCAACAACAAGTTCAAACCGGCACGTACGCCGTTCGACTGGCTCAGCCGTGATCCGGCGCAGGTCGACCTGTACGTCAACGACCCGCTCTGCGGTTTCCGTTGCACCAATCAACTGTGGATCGACTTGCTCGGTGGCTTGCAGCAAATCAGCAAAGCGTCCAATCTCGCGCAGATCGACCCGGGCCTGCCGTTGCTGGTGATTGGCGGTGAATGTGATCCGGTGAGCGAAGGCAAGCGTCTCAAGGATCTGGCCGACGCGCTGCGCGCGGCCGGCAGCCAGCACCTGCAACTGACCGTTTACCCGCAGGCACGGCACGAACTGTTCAACGAGAGCAACCGCGATGAAATCATCGCCGATGTGCTGAACTGGATCGCACAGGCCTTGAGTACGCCTCGGCCGCACCGATCCGAATAGTTTTTTTGTGAATTTTTTAATTCGTCACAGGAATTGAGACAGATGACCCAGGTTACCAACACCCCTTACGAAGCCCTCGAAATCGGCCAGACCGCCAGCTTCAGCAAGACCGTCGAAGAGCGCGACATCCAGTTGTTCGCCGCGATGTCCGGCGATCACAACCCGGTGCACCTGGATGCCGAATACGCCGCCAGCACCATGTTCAAGGAGCGCATCGCCCACGGCATGTTCAGCGGTGCGTTGATCAGCGCGGCGGTAGCCTGCGAGTTGCCTGGACCGGGGACTATCTACATCGGCCAGCAGATGAGCTTTCAGAAACCGGTGAAGATCGGCGACACGCTGACCGTACGCCTGGAAATTCTCGAAAAACTGCCGAAGTTTCGCGTGCGCATTGCCACTCGCGTGTTCAACCAGCGCGATGAACTGGTGGTGGATGGCGAGGCGGAAATCCTCGCACCACGCAAGCAACAGAGCGTGACGCTGACGGAACTGCCGGCCATCAGCATCGGTTGATTCACCGCATATACCTGTGGGAGCGGGCTTGCTCGCGAAGGCGGCGTATCAGTCACTATCAATGG
>NZ_JBGLYV010000166.1:0-7748 GCF_047304225.1 Pseudomonas sp. Pseusp3
CGAGGCACCGAACGTCAGGGGCAAGAGCCCTTGGTTACTTGGGGCCGGGCGGCGCTCCGCTTTTCCAAGTAACCCGCTGTAAAAGCGGAACCATAAGAAGCCGTTACCGCAGCAACGGATATGTACACCGGTAAAAGACGCGTCGCCCAACACCCCGCCATCGCAAGCAGGCTTGCTCGCGATGGACGTCAACGATGACGCGGGCTGCCTGAATCCCCGCGGTGTCCCGGCGTTTTTCGCGAGCAAGCCCGCTCCCACAATTCCTCAATTGACCGGCATTGGCCGTGTTCGCAGGCCCTTTCTCACATCGGCGGGACTGATGCCGTAGGCACTCTGGAAATACTGGCAAAACCGCCCGACATTGCTGAAGCCGTGTTGCAAGGCCACGTCAGTCACTGAAGGCGACACTCCCTGGGACAGCGCAGCGAAGGCGCGTTCCAGGCGTACCTGGCGCTGATAGGCAACGATCGAAGTGCCCATGAAGCGCTGAAAACCCTCCTGCAAGGCGCGCAGGCTGACGTTGCTCAGTTGTGCCAGTTCCGTACCGCTGGCCAGGTGGTCGGGATGCGCCTGAATGTACTCGACGGCCAGCTTCACATGCCGTGGCGCGATCAACGGGGAAGGGCGCCGAAGGGCTTCGGTGAAGTTGTGCGGCCAGGCTTCCAGCACCGCATCGACCAGCATTTCGCGAAGGCGCGAAGGCATCAGCGAACCCGTGTTGATCAGCAGGTCGAACTCGGTTCCCGTGGCCATGTCCACCAGTGCCTTGATGCCCTGCAAGGCGGGTAGGTTCAGGTCCACCACGGGCTCGAAACGGACTTTCTGCAGGATCGGCTTGCCCAGCAGCACCGACAGTCGTTCGGTGACCAGCCCCCGGCTGATCGAGATCCCGTGCTGGGCATGATTGTCGACGAAGCGTGCCGAGCGCACCTCGGCCTTGTCGATGGCCAGCCCGACCTGGGTAAAACCGGTCGACTCGGTGCCATGGTTGAAGATGATCTTGCCGGCGGTGGGAATGACGAAGGTGATTTCATCGAGAGGGGCGGGAAAAGCCACCGTGAAGTCACCGCGATAGTGCATGCGACGGAAACTGACACCTTCGTGTCTGCCGTAGACCCCGCCGATGATGATGTTTTTGGGCGGCGGCGGAGAGTCGGAATAAAGGTTGCCGAACAGGTTCGAGAACAACGCGCCAAAGTCGTCGCAACTCATGTCGTTGGATCTGATGATGATTTGCTTGCGCGTCGTGCTTGAGTACACCTGAAGTGTCACCTTGAGCGGAGGGGCAAAGCCCTGGTACAGGGATCTGGCGATCGGAGATCGAGCGGATGTGGTTCGGGGAAGCGCCAAGACGTTATCAGTGAGTAATGACAGGTTTGTGACCAGGGTCTTTAGCGCTGTCGCCGCTCGCACTGAACATTCGGTGGCACGAGCGGTATCGGCAGGTGGGCTGACCTGAAATGGCCGTGGCTATTTCACTGGCTCTCCAGACTTGATATCCCCGCAAAAAATATCGTAGTTGCCATCGGTCGCAGCCGTTCGCACGACCACCGAGTATTTGCCGGCAAGCAGGGTTTGCAAGGGGACAGGTGCCGTCCTTGAAAACGTCCAGCCACGTATGGGTTGGCGTTCGGTGACGACGATGTTGTTCATCGCATAGGCGACAGACCCGGGTTGCTCGCAACTGCCATTATTGATGAACGAGTAAAGGCGCAAGGGCAGGGAAACGTAGGATGGAGCGCCGCTGATGAAGAAACTGAGTCCGGTTTTGTTGTCCCAGTCCGTCAACGTGACGTTTCCGATCTGACCGGCGTTTTGCCGGGTGGCAACCAACTTGACGTTCACGCCATGGTTCGATGACGTGGCGCAGCCGAAAAGGCTTGCCGCAACCATGAGTGCAGCCACTGAGATGTTGAGTTTCATTGCCAAACTCCTGAGTTGAAGAACTGCAATGGGAGAATTAGCGGGTATAGCTCAATTATCGCCTTCTGACGTCGTCCGGATAAGGCTTTCCCTTTTTGACCGGTGATGGTGGGGCGTCTGTCCCCTTCGCCAGTCATGGAACGGCGTGGCCGCGCAAACCGGCTACATTTGTAACTGGCCAAGCCTGCGTGGATTGCCCACTGGCACATTCGCCTGGATGTCGATGAAGGTTTGCAGTGGTTACGCGTGCAGTTAAAGGATTGTGCGGTCAGTTGAGCCCACTCATCATCCGCACCGGACGAATTGTGACTGGAGTGATTCATGGATCAACAAGGCAGCCATCCGCAAGAGCGAAGTCCAGGCGCTCCACAACGGGGTACCTTGCGCAGCCTGTTGATCCCGGAATGGCTCGGCAGTTACCGGCCCGACTGGCTACGAGGCGATGTGGTAGCAGGGTTGACGGCAGCGGCCGTGGTCATTCCCAAGGCGCTGGCGTACGCCACCATTGCCGGCCTGCCGGTGCAGGTCGGGCTGTACACGGTGCTGGTGCCGATGGTGATCTATGCCGTGCTCGGTACCTCGCGCCCGCTCAGTGTCAGCACCACAACCACCCTGGCCATTCTCGCCGGCTCCGCGCTGGGCCAGATCAGCCCCGATGGCGATGCGGCGACCTTGCTGGCGGGGTCCGCCACGCTGGCCCTGATGGTGGGCGCGATCCTGATCGTCGCGGGGTTGCTGCGCCTGGGCTTCGTCGCCAATTTCATTTCCGAACCGGTGCTGGTGGGTTTCAAGGCCGGCATCGGCGTGGTCATCGTGCTCGACCAGCTACCCAAACTGCTGGGTACTCACATCGACAAAGGTGGCTTCCTGCACAATGTGCTGGCCACAGCCCAGAGCATCGCTCATGCCTCGCTGCCGACCGTGGCGGTCGGTGTGTTCATGGTACTGCTGCTGGTCGGCATGAAGCGTTTTACCCCGCGACTGCCCGCACCGTTGATTGCGGTGGCGCTTGGCATCATCGGCATGAGCCTGTTTGGCCTGGAGCGCTTTGGTGTTTCCGCGGTCGGCGTGGTGCCGATCGGACTGCCCGCGCCGACCCTGCCGGTATGGTCGTTGGCCGAAACCCTGTGGCCTTCGGCGATGGGCATCGCACTGATGAGTTTCACCGAAACCATCGCCGCGGGGCGCGCGTTCGCCCGCAGTGACGAGCCCGCGCCACAACCGAATAGGGAGCTGCTGGCCACCGGCGTTGCCAACATCGGCGGTGCGTTTCTCGGGGCCATGGTCGCGGGTGGCGGGACCACCCAGACGGCGGTGAACCGCCTGGCCGGCGCCCGTTCGCAACTGGCTGCACTGGTCACCGCTGCACTGGCATTGGGCACTTGCCTGCTGCTGGCACCGCTGATTGGCCTGATGCCCAATGCCACGCTCGCCGCCGTGGTGATCGTGTATTCGGTGGGCCTGATCGAGCCGGCGGAATTTCGCGAGATTCTGTCGGTTCGCCGTACCGAATTTGCCTGGGCCGTGGTGGCCATGATCGGCGTGATGCTGCTGGGCACGCTGCAAGGGATTGTCGTGGCGATTGTCGTTTCGTTGCTGGCACTGGCCTATCAAGTCTCGGACCCACCCGTGCACATCCTCGGGCGCAAGCCTGGCACCAATGTGTACCGGCCGCAGTCCGCCGAACACCCCGATGACGAACACTTTGACGGGCTGCTGTTGCTTCGACCGGAAGGCCGGATCTTTTTCGCCAACGCCCAGCGCATCGGCATGAAGATGCACCCCCTGATCGAAGAAGCACGGCCCGCCGTTGTGGTTCTGGACCTGCGCAGCGTGTTCGACCTGGAGTACACGGCCCTGAAAATGCTCACAGGGGCGGAACAGCGAATGCAGGAAAAAGGCATTTCATTGTGGCTGGTGGGCATGAGCCCGGGTGTATGGGACATGGTCATCAAGGCGCCCTTGGGCCATACGCTGGGCGAGGCCCGCATGTTCTTGAATCTGGAGCAGGCGGTTGAACATTACCAGCGCAGTCGACGCTGAATGAACGCGGCCGGGCGCGCTCCGGACGTTGTGTGATGCATTGAAGGAGGTAACGGGCATGGCAAAGAAGAAAGCAGCAGCGAAAAACAAACCGGTCGAAGGCGACAAGCTCAAGAACAAGGTTTATCTCGAAGAACTGGAGCGGCTGCATGTCGAGCTGGTCAAGCTGCAGGAGTGGGTGCAGCACACGGGCGCCAAGATTTGCATCATCTTCGAGGGGCGTGATGGCGCCGGCAAGGGCGGGACCATCAAGGCACTGACCGAACGGGTCAGTCCGCGGGTGTTCCGGGTGATTGCGTTGCCGGCACCGACCGACCGGGAAAAAAGCCAGATGTATGTGCAGCGTTATCTGCCGCACCTGCCGGCGGCCGGTGAAGTGGTGATCTTCGATCGCAGCTGGTACAACCGCGCCGGTGTTGAGCGGGTCATGGGGTTTTGCAGCGAAGAGCAGGTGCGCAATTTTCTCACCGTGGTGCCGCGGGTCGAGCATGCACTGGTCGAATCGGGAATCATCCTGATCAAATACTGGCTTGAAGTGAGCCAGGAAGAACAGACCCGACGCCTCAAGGAGCGTATCACCGACGGGCGCAAGATCTGGAAGCTGTCACCCATGGACCTCAAGTCCTATAACCGCTGGTACGACTACTCCCGTGCCCGGGACGACATGTTCGAGGCCACCGATACCGAATTGGCGCCTTGGCGGGTCGCCAACTCCAATGACAAGCGGCGGGCACGACTGAACATCATCAGCGATGTGCTGAACAGCATTCCTTACGAAGAGGTGCCGCGGGAAAAAGTGAAATTGCCCAAGCGGCAAAGTCCCGGCAACTATCGGGACCCGAACTATCCGTTCAAGTTCATCCCGGAAAAATTCTGATCGATGCATTGGGCAGGAGCCAGCCCGGGCCGGCTCCTGCTGCATGCCTCAGGCCTTGATCACATACCCATACGCCCGGGTGCGACCGCCTTCGTGTTTCAGGTAGACACCCTGTAGCTCCGGTGTGAACCCCGGCAAGCGGTTGATGCCTTCTTCCAGGGCCAGGAAGTATTTCAATACCGCGCCACCCCAGATCTCTCCCGGTACCACGCAGAGCACACCCGGCGGATAGGGCAGCGCACCTTCGGCGGCGATACGCCCGTCCGCATCCGCCAGCGCCACCAGTTCGACGTTGCCACGGATGTATTCGATCTGCGCTTGCTGCGGGTTCATGGCCTTTTTCGGGAAGTATTCCTTGCGGAACATGTTCTTCTGCAACTGCTGCACATTGTGGCTGCGATACAGGTCGTGCATTTCCTGGCAGAGCTGGCGAATGGTGTAGTTGCGATAGCGTTCCTGATGTTGCGCGTAGATGGCCGGCAGCACCCGGCTCATGGGTGCGTCATCGCTGATGAAACGTTCGAAACGGGCGATTTGCGCGGCCAGGTGGGTCATCTTCGCCCAGTCTTCAGCCGGGGTGAGCAAGAACAGAATCGAGTTCAGGTCGCATTTTTCCGGGACGATGCCGTTTTCCCGCAGGAAGTTGGCGAGGATGCCAGCGTGAATACCGAACTCGGTGTAGCTGCCGTCCACCGGGTCGATGCCCGGGGTGGTGAACAGCAGTTTGCATGGGTCGATGAAGTACTGCTTCTCGGCGTAGCCACCAAAAGCGTGCCAGCGGTCCTTCGGATGAAATTCGAAGAAGCGGATGTCATTGGCGATTTCGTCCGTCGGGTAGTCTTCCCACGCGCGCCCTTCGATGGTGGACGGCACGAACGGCCGGACCATGGTGCAGGCTTCGATAATCAACTTGCGTGCTTCGATGCCGAACTTCACGCAGTCCTCCCAAAGGCGCAGGCCGCTGCGGCCTGAGTGAATGCGCGCGTTGACATCCAGCGAGGCGAACAGCGGGTAGAACGGGCTGGTGGAGGCCTGGGACATGAAGGCGTTGTTGAGCCGGTGGTGGTTGCAATAGCGGGCCTGGCCCTTGATGTGCCGGTCTTTCTTGTGCACCTGGGAGGCCTGGGAAAAACCGGCCTGCTGTTTGTGCACCGATTGCGTGACGAAGATGCCCGGGTCGTTCTCGTTCAGGTCGAGCAACAGTGGCGAGCAGTCTTTCATCATCGGGATGAACTGTTCGTAGCCGACCCACGCCGAGTCGAACAGGATGTAGTCACACAACTTGCCGATGCGGTCGACCACTTGCCGGGCGTTGTAGATGGTGCCGTCGTAGGTGCCCAATTGAATGATCGCCAGGCGGAATGGCCGTGGCAGTTGGGCCTTGTCCGGGGCGACTTCGGCAATCAGTTCGCGCAAGTACTCTTCTTCGAAACAGTGGGCGTCGATCCCGCCGATGAAACCGTAGGGATTGCGCGCGGTTTCCAGATAGACCGGCGTGGCACCGGCCTGCAACAGCGCGCCCTGGTGGTTGGACTTGTGGTTGTTGCGGTCGAACAGCACCAGGTCGCCCGGAGTCAACAGGGCGTTGGTCACCACCTTGTTCGATGCCGAGGTGCCGTTGAGCACGAAATAGGTCTTGTCAGCGTTGAACACTTGCGCGGCGTGTTTCTGTGCCAGCAGCGCCGGGCCTTCGTGGATCAGCAAGTCACCGAGCTTGACGTCGGCGTTGCACATGTCGGCGCGAAACAGCGTCTCGCCGAAGAAGTCGAAGAACTGCCGGCCGGCCGGGTGCTTGCGAAAGAACTGGCCGCCCTGGTGACCGGGGCAGGCAAAGGTCGCGTTGGCGGCCTCGGTGTACCGTTTGAGCGAATCGAAGAACGGCGGCAGCAAGCTTTCTTCATAGGCCTTGGCCGCTGTCTCCAGTTGGTTGCCATGGTATTCGACGTTGCTGGGGGACAGGTCGAAGATGCCGTTCACTTGCAGCAGCACGTCATTCAGGTGTTTGTAGACTTCTCGGGGGCGGGTACTGGTGCCGGGGGAAGGCACCAGGAAAATCGGCACGTCAAAACCGGTGCGCTGAATGACGTCCAACGCTCCAGCCAACACGTCATTGACCGACACCACGGCCACGGCGACGTCGGTGAAGTCGGTTTGACTGAGCGGGACCACCTCCCGGGCGTTCAGGAAGCATTCGGAGGTGCCATCGCTGGCGGCAATTTTCAGAGCTTTCATGGGTGGTGTCTCCTGGCGGGCACTCAATTGTCCGCAGCTTTTTTAGAGAGCAACTTCCGAGGGAGCCTTCCAGTTCCCCTGATCGGAAATCATGTCACCACTGGTTATAGAGCATATTCCTGATCTGTCAGGCTTTTAGCGATTTGCTGGACGAGAGGCCATGGTCCCCCCGATAGCGGTCAGCCGTTCACCAGTGCAATCGTGAACGAAACTACGATCATGCACGCAAAAGCAAAATTGATATTCATGAAGTTTCCATCCAAAACATGAGTGACGGTGCCATCTTGGACAGGTCACAGGAAAATGAAAAATTCGCTGTAATGATTTGAAAGATCGAAAAAAATGATACCGGGAAGTGTTTTCCCGGCCGGCCGTTTGTGTTTAACCCGAGCTTTGGCTAATCTCGCATAAACACGCAGTTACACGCATAAACGGGCGAAAACATGCACGACATCCATTCTGCTGCCGAACTGCCGTCAGTACGCCGACAAAAAATCCTGCTGATCCTCGAACGTGATGGCAAGGTCATGGCCTCGGAGTTGAGCCAGCACTTCGCGGTGTCCGAAGACACCATCCGCCGCGACCTGGCGGAGCTGGCCAGCGCCGGCCTGGTGCAGCGGGTGCACGGCGGGGCGTTGCCGCGGCCCAAAGACTCGGGCAAGGACTATTTTAC
>NZ_JBGLYV010000167.1:0-7715 GCF_047304225.1 Pseudomonas sp. Pseusp3
CTCCCACATTTGACCGAGTCGTTTGCCAGAACACGGTCAAGTGTGGGAGCGGGCTTGCTCGCGAAGGCGGTTTGGCAGGCGCTACTGCAACATCTACCAATAATTATCGGGTTCCTCTGTCGGCTTTTTCCTACTGTTACCCACGATCTTTCAGGTTACTGAATGTGTAACCGCATCGCGCCAGTACGGGGCATTGGGAAACGCCAGGCCCGGTATCGGGGCCTCAAAAGTGCCGATGAAAAATAAGACCCTACGCTGTGCTTGCCGGATTAGAAGGGTTTGCCAATAATAGGCCCGCAATTTGCAATATAGATCGGTTCAATGTCTTTTGCCTTCGCATGATTTTGCAGGGCTGTCAACGTGCCAAAGCGGCATTCTCAGTGCTTCTGTAATTAGTTGTCGCATTGAAGAAATATCGGCTTCGGGCCTGTCGTTAGAATGCCGATCACTCGCTCGTCGTTGCCCGTGTTGAATTTCAACACCCGCTTCCCAGGACGCAGCAACGCTTTCCGGTTCCACTCATTCGCATATTGGGCTGTCGCTCACTCTGCCGTTTTAGCCCTTTACCGATGGAGTCCCAAGATGAAGAAACTCGTGCTGCTTGGCGCCCTGGCACTGTCCGTGCTGTCCCTGCCAACCTTCGCCGATGAAAAGCCTCTGAAAATCGGTATTGAAGCGGCTTACCCTCCGTTCGCGTCGAAAGCGCCGGACGGCAGCATCGTGGGTTTCGACTACGACATCGGCAACGCCCTGTGCGAAGAGATGAAGGTCAAGTGCGTGTGGGTCGAGCAAGAGTTCGACGGTCTGATCCCGGCGCTGAAAGTGCGCAAGATCGACGCGATCCTGTCGTCCATGTCGATCACTGAAGATCGCAAGAAGTCCGTGGACTTCACCAACAAGTACTACAACACCCCGGCTCGCCTGGTCATGAAGGCCGGCACTCAGGTCAGCGAAGGCCTGACCGAGCTCAAGGGCAAGAACATCGGCGTGCAACGTGGTTCGATCCACGAGCGTTTCGCCCGCGAAGTCCTGGCCCCGCTGGGTGCCGAGATCAAGCCATACGGTTCGCAGAACGAAATTTACCTCGACGTGGCCGCCGGCCGCCTCGACGGCACCGTGGCAGACGCTACGCTGCTGGATGACGGTTTCCTGAAAACCGACGCCGGTAAAGGCTTCGCGTTCGTCGGCCCTGCGTTCACCGACGTCAAATACTTCGGCGACGGCGTAGGTATCGCGGTTCGCAAGGGCGACAAGGCTGAGCTGGACAAGCTCAACGCCGCCATCGCGTCGATTCGCGAGAACGGCAAATACAAGCAAATCCAGGACAAGTACTTCGCCTTCGATATCTACGGCAAGTAATACGTCCAAGCGGCAAGTCCGAAATGGCGCAAGCAACAGGATCTCTGAGGTTTGCGCCATTTTTTCATCCCAACTTTCGAGGACCTGAATCATGTTGAAAGGCTACGGGGCTGTCATCCTCGATGGCGTTTGGCTGACGCTTCAGCTCGCCTTGTCGTCCATGGCCCTGGCCATTGTCCTGGGTCTGATCGGCGTGGCACTGCGTCTTTCGCCAGTGCGCTGGCTGGCCTGGCTGGGCGATCTGTACTCCACGGTGATCCGCGGTATTCCCGACCTGGTGCTGATCCTGCTGATTTTCTACGGCGGCCAGGACCTGCTCAACCGCGTCGCTCCAATGCTTGGTTATGACGAGTACATAGACCTGAACCCGTTGGCGGCCGGTATCGGTACTCTGGGCTTCATTTTCGGTGCGTACCTGTCGGAAACCTTCCGTGGTGCCTTCATGGCGATCCCCAAGGGGCAGGCCGAAGCCGGCATGGCCTACGGCATGAGCAGTTTCCAGGTGTTCTTCCGGGTGTTGGTGCCACAGATGATTCGTCTGGCGATTCCGGGTTTCACCAACAACTGGCTGGTATTGACCAAGGCCACCGCGCTGATTTCGGTGGTGGGGCTGCAAGACATGATGTTCAAGGCCAAGCAGGCGGCCGATGCCACCCGCGAGCCTTTCACCTTCTTCCTCGCAGTGGCGGCGTTGTACCTGGTGATCACCAGTGTCTCGTTGCTGGCATTGCGTCACCTTGAGAAGCGCTACTCGGTAGGCGTAAGGGCGGCTGATCTATGATCTTCGACTACAACGTCATTTGGGAGGCTCTGCCGCTGTACCTCGGCGGCCTGGTGACCACCCTCAAACTGCTCGCGCTGTCGCTGTTCTTCGGCCTGCTGTGCGCATTGCCGCTGGGCCTGATGCGCGTCTCGAAGAACCCGGTCGTCAACATGTCGGCCTGGCTCTACACCTACGTGATCCGCGGCACACCGATGCTGGTGCAGCTGTTTCTGATCTACTACGGTCTGGCGCAGTTCGAGGCGGTGCGTGAAAGCTTCGTGTGGCCGTGGCTGTCCAGCGCAACGTTCTGTGCGTGCCTGGCGTTCGCGATCAACACCAGCGCCTACACCGCTGAAATCATCGCCGGCAGCCTGCGTGCCACGCCGAACGGCGAGATCGAAGCGGCCAAGGCCATGGGCATGTCGCGGGTCAAGATGTACAAGCGCATCCTGCTGCCGTCGGCCCTGCGCCGCGCGCTGCCGCAGTACAGCAACGAAGTGATCATGATGCTGCAGACCACCAGTCTGGCGTCCATCGTGACCCTGATCGACATCACCGGTGCCGCGCGCACGGTCAACGCCCAGTTCTACCTGCCGTTCGAGGCGTACATCACCGCCGGCGTGTTCTACCTGTGCCTGACGTTCATTCTGGTGAAGCTGTTCAGGATGGCCGAGCGCCGCTGGCTGGGCTACCTGGCCCCGCGGAAGCACTGACATGGAACGCATCGATCATGCTTTGCCGTGGAGCCACCTGGGCAGCGAACGGCGGATTTCGGTGTTCCGCTTCGGCAGCGGCGAGCGCAAGGCCTACATCCAGGCCAGCCTCCACGCCGATGAGCTGCCGGGCATGCGCACCGCGTTCGAGTTGAAAAAGCGTTTGGCCGAACTCGAAGCCCAAGGCTTGCTCAACGGTGTGATCGAACTGGTGCCGGTGGCCAACCCACTGGGTCTCGGTCAGTTGCTGCAGGGCAATCATCAAGGGCGTTTCGAAGCCGGCAGCGGCAAGAACTTCAACCGCGATTTCGTCGAGTTGAGCGCGCCGGTTGCGGCTGCGCTGGCAGGGAGCCTCGGTGACGATCCGCACGCCAACATTCGCCTGATCCGTCAGGCGATGGCCGATCATCTGGCCGCGTTGCCAGAGGCAAGCAGCCAGTTGCAAGGCATGCAGCGTGTGCTGCTCAGCCACGCCTGCAGCGCCGATGTCGTACTGGATCTGCATTGCGATGCCGAAGCGGCGCTGCACATGTATGCCTTGCCGCAGCACTGGCCGCAGTGGCGTTCGCTGGCTGCGCACCTGAATGTGCGGGTCGGTCTGCTGGCGGAGGATTCCGGCGGCAGTTCGTTCGACGAAGCCTGTTCGTTGCCGTGGTTGCGTCTGTCGCGTCTGTTCCCGGAAGCAAAGATTCCGCTGGCCTGTCTGGCGACTACCATTGAATTAGGGGGGCAGGCCGACACCGGTCGTGCCGAAGCCTGCGCCCACGCCGAAGGCATTCTGGCGTTCCTCGCCGAGCAAGGCCTGATCGGCGGTGAATGGCCGAAGCCTGCGCAAGATCCTTGCGAAGGCATGCCGTTCGAAGGCACCGAGTTGTTGTTGGCACCACACCCTGGTGTGGTGAGTTTCCTGCGCAAACCCGGTGAGTGGGTTGAAGCAGGCGACGAAATTTTTGAAGTGATCGATCCGTTGGCGGATCGGGTCAGCACGGTGTGTGCTGGTACGTCCGGGGTGCTGTTTGCCATTGAACGGCTGCGTTATGCCCAACCCGGTTTCTGGCTGGCCAAGGTGGCGGGGCGCGAAGCGCTGCGTCACGGGCGCTTGCTCAACGACTGACTGACTGTTTTTGTGAGAACCGACCGCATGTACAAACTTGAAGTCCAAGACCTGCATAAACGCTATGGCAGTCACGAAGTGCTCAAGGGTGTGTCCCTGAAAGCGGCAGCCGGCGATGTGATCAGCATCATCGGCTCCAGTGGCTCCGGCAAAAGTACCTTCCTGCGTTGCATCAATCTGCTGGAGCAGCCGCACGCGGGCAAGATCCTGCTCAACAACGAAGAGTTGAAGCTGGTGGCGAACAAGGACGGCGCGCTGAAGGCCGCCGACCCGAAACAGCTGCAACGCATGCGTTCGCGCCTGTCGATGGTGTTCCAGCACTTCAACCTGTGGTCGCACATGACCGCGCTGGAAAACATCATGGAAGCGCCGGTGCACGTGCTGGGCGTGTCCAAGGCTGAAGCTCGCGAGAAAGCCGAACACTACCTGAACAAGGTGGGCGTGGCGCATCGCAAGGATGCTTACCCAGGCCACATGTCCGGCGGCGAGCAGCAGCGCGTGGCGATTGCCCGTGCGCTGGCGATGGAACCGGAAGTGATGCTGTTCGACGAACCGACCTCGGCGCTGGACCCGGAGTTGGTTGGCGACGTGCTGAAAGTCATGCAGGCCCTGGCCCAGGAAGGCCGGACCATGGTGGTGGTGACCCACGAAATGGGCTTCGCCCGTGAAGTGTCGAACCAGTTGGTGTTCCTGCACAAAGGTGTGGTCGAAGAAAGCGGCAACCCGCGTGAAGTGCTGGTGAACCCGCAATCCGAGCGTCTGCAGCAATTCCTCTCGGGTAGCCTGAAGTAATCAGAACTGCCGTTGTGCACCGCGATAGTGCATGCTTCGCAGTCCAAAGGCTGGCCCCGTTCCCCTGTGGGAGCGGGCTTGCTCGCGAAAGCGTAGTGTCAGTCACAACTAATGTTGGCTGACACACCGCCTTCGCGAGCAAGCCCGCTCCCACATTTGATCTTTGCCGGTTTTGCGATTTGTGTACATTTACGGGCTAGCATTGGCCCATGCCTTCATCACTGTTCTTCGCTTCGGATCGCTCGCCCATGACTGCCCATCGAATTGGTTTCCTGATTTGGCCCAGCACTAAAGCACTGACGCTTGCGCTGGCTGAGGAGGCCTTGCGTGTTGCCCAGCGTGTGCATCCGGACGTTGTCTACGAACTGTCGTTCCTGCAGGCCGAACTGCCAACCGAAGGTGCCTGGCAATTGCCGGGTGAACCGTGGGCCGGCAAGCTGGAGAACTTGCAGAAGCTGTTCCTGCTCGCCGACGAACCCCCGACCGCATTGGCGCCGGCACTCAGCAGTGCGCTCAAGCAACTGGTGCGTTCCGGTTGCGTGATCGGTGGTCTGTCGGCCGGTGTGTATCCGTTGGCGCAGCTTGGTTTGCTCGACGGTTATCGTGCGGCCGTGCACTGGCGCTGGCAGGACGATTTCGCCGAGCGTTTCCCGAAAGTCATTGCCACCAGTCACCTGTTCGACTGGGATCGCGATCGTCTGACCGCGTGCGGCGGCATGTCGGTGCTCGATTTGCTACTGGCGGTGCTGGCCCGTGATCACGGTGCGGAACTGGCCGGTGCGGTGTCGGAAGAACTGGTAGTCGAGCGCATCCGCGAGGGCGGCGAGCGCCAGCGCATTCCGTTGCAGAACCGCCTCGGTTCCAGCCATCCGAAGCTCACGCAAGCCGTGCTGCTGATGGAAGCCAACATCGAAGAGCCGCTGACCACCGACGAAATCGCCCAGCACGTGTGTGTGTCCCGTCGGCAACTGGAGCGGATCTTCAAGCAATACCTCAACCGTGTGCCGAGCCAGTACTACCTGGAGCTGCGCCTGAACAAGGCCCGGCAGATGTTGATGCAAACCAGCAAGTCGATCATCCAGATCGGCCTGTCCTGTGGCTTCTCCTCGGGGCCGCATTTCTCCAGCGCCTATCGCAATTTCTTCGGTGCCACGCCGCGGGAAGATCGCAACCAGCGGCGCAGCAGCAGCCCGTTCGAATTGTCGTCGGTGCCGCCGGAGCGCGGTTAACCCTCGGCTGACAAGGGTCATGGGTTTAGCATCCATGACCTGCTCGAGGGTTTAGTCAATTTCTATCTATATACATTGGCATCGTGCCAATCCTTGGGCGCTGAACAATGCCCAGGCAAATCCGTGCGCGATGATAAAGCTGTGGCGCAGGGTCAGAGCGCGAGCCGGTTCGGCAAATCTAATCCTGGTAACCCTGCCGTTAACCTTGTCAGCCAGTTAAACTGCGCCTTTGCGACCCTATATGTCGCATTGCCGTAAACCCGGGAAAATCCGGGGTTTGCGCTATAAGAAGTTGTCGCTTGGCGGCAAGGCCGGGCTGAAAACTGTCCTTACAATCCCCCCATCGCTCGCCAGTTTCAGGCGGGTGTTCCTCTTCAGGAGACTCCGATGTCCGTTGATCACGCTGCGGTAGAACGCGCCGATTTCGACCAGGTAATGGTTCCCAACTACGCGCCTGCCGCTTTCATTCCAGTGCGTGGCGCCGGTTCCCGCGTTTGGGACCAGTCCGGTCGCGAGCTGATCGACTTTGCCGGCGGGATTGCCGTTAACGTATTGGGCCACGCGCATCCGGCGCTGGTCGGTGCCTTGACCGAGCAGGCGAACAAGCTGTGGCACGTGTCCAACGTGTTCACCAACGAGCCGGCCTTGCGCCTGGCCCATAAGCTGGTCGATGCCACCTTTGCCGACCGCGCTTTCTTCTGCAACTCCGGCGCCGAAGCCAACGAGGCCGCTTTCAAGCTGGCCCGCCGTGTCGGTCACGACCGTTTCGGCAGCGAGAAGTACGAAATCATCGCCGCGCTCAACAGCTTTCACGGCCGTACCCTGTTCACCGTGAACGTCGGTGGCCAGTCGAAGTACTCCGACGGTTTCGGTCCGAAAATCACTGGCATCAGCCACGTGCCGTACAACGATCTGGCTGCCCTGAAAGCCGCCATTTCCGACAAGACCTGCGCTGTCGTACTGGAGCCGATCCAGGGCGAAAGCGGTGTCATCCCGGCCGAACTCGAATACCTGCAAGGTGCCCGCGAGCTGTGCACCGCGCACAACGCACTGCTGATATTCGACGAAGTGCAAACCGGTATGGGCCGTACTGGCCATCTGTTTGCCTACCAGCATTACGGCGTGATCCCGGACATCCTGACCAGCGCCAAGAGCCTGGGCGGCGGTTTCCCGATCGCAGCCATGCTGACCACCGAAGACCTGGCCAAGCACCTGGTCGTTGGCACCCACGGCACCACCTACGGCGGCAACCCGTTGGCGTGCGCTGTCGCGGAAGCTGTAATCGACGTGATCAACACCCCTGAAGTGCTGGCTGGCGTGAGCGCCAAGCACGACAAGTTCAAGGTGCGTCTTGAGCAGATCGGCGAAAAATACGGCCTGTTCACCAAGGTCCGTGGCATGGGCCTGTTGATCGGTTGTGTCTTGAGCGATGCCTGGAAAGGCAAGGCCAAGGACATCTTCAACGCCGCTGAAAAAGAAGGCCTGATGGTGCTGCAAGCCGGCCCGGACGTAGTGCGCTTCGCGCCGAGCCTGGTGGTTGAAGACGCGGACATCGACGAAGGCCTGGACCGCTTCGAACGCGCCGCGGCAAAACTGACGCAAGCCTGATAGACCCTTCGACGCCTGACCCTTCAGGCGTCGAACCGAATTTTTATGCCGGGCCCGGAACACAATGTGGGAGCGGGCTTGCTCGCGAAGGCGGTGTATCAGTCAACATCGTTGCTGTCTGACGCACCGCCTTCGCG
>NZ_JBGLYV010000168.1:0-7710 GCF_047304225.1 Pseudomonas sp. Pseusp3
AAAACTGTGGGAGCTGGCTTGCCAGCGAAGAGGCCGGCACATCCAGCATCAATGTTGCCTGACACGCCGCCTTCGCGGGCAAGCCCGCTCCCACAGGGGCAGCCTCTGGAGTGAGCTGCCCTCAGGAACGCACCACTTGCGAGTGAGCGGTAAAACGGGTGGCGACGATCTTCCATTGTCCGGCGATACGCCGGTAACGGTCCTGATAGAACCCACCCAACTGCCGCGTCGCCCCGCTCTCGCCATCCAGATTGAAATACCACAGGGCCCAACGGCCCTGGGCCTGATCCTCGCCAAGCACCTCGATTTCCGGGTTGGCGCCGTGGTGCAGGTCGATGACCCGTTCGTGGCAGGCCAGTTCGCGGTACAGCGCGACAAAACTGTCGCGCTCACGAAAGATCCCCAAAGGACCGTAATCGATCAGCACTTCACCTTCGGCAAAGCAGTCGGCAATCACCTCGACCTGCTTGAGATCGCAGGCATTGAGGTAGCGATGCTTGAGCTGGCGGATGTCCTCCAGCGCTTCCAGGCGGGCGATCCGCTGCTCCAGGTTCACGCGGCACCTCGCGGAGTCACGTTGACCTCACTCCAGAAGGCTTTCATCGAGCGGATCTGGCCGTCGGCATTGAACTCCATCACGTCGATCACATGCAGCGAGCACGGTTGCCCACCCCACTCCATGTCGACCCGGAATGGCATTGCGCCGTAACCGTTGAGCGTCGCGCGAACCGGGCCGGTCAGGGTCGCCGAGACTTGCATCGTCCCCAGTCCTTCACGGTAAAAGCGCGCGATGGCGTCGATGCCCTGCAACGGCGCCTGGCCGACCGGGTCTTCAACGCTGGCGTCTTTGGCGTAGAGCGCGAGGATGCCCTCGATGTCGCCGGCATCCACCAGCTCCACATAACGCGCCATGCTCTCTTGCACCTGCTGTGCGCTGATCATTCAGACCACCTCGAACAGGGCTGCGGCGCCCATGCCGCCACCGATGCACATGCTCACCACCACATAGCGCAAACCGCGTCGCTGGCCTTCGACCAACGCGTGGCCGACCATCCGCGCCCCGGACATGCCGAACGGATGGCCGATGGAAATCGCCCCGCCGTTGACGTTCAGGCGCTCGGCGGGAATGCCCAGGGTGTCGCGGCAATACAGCACCTGACAGGCGAACGCTTCGTTCAACTCCCAGAGGCCGATGTGCTCCATGGTCAGGCCGTGGCGCTTGAGCAGCTTGGGAATGGCGTAGATCGGGCCGATGCCCATCTCGTCGGAATTGCAGCCGGCGACGGCCATGCCGCGATAGATTCCCAGCGGTTCCAGGCCGCGTTTCTCCGCCAGTTTGGCACTCATCAACACCGAGGCCGACGCACCGTCGGACAACTGCGAGGCATTACCGGCAGTGATGAAACGCCCCTTGTCGCTCCACTGGCCGCCCGGCCACACCGGCTCCAGCGCTTTCAGGCTCTGGAGGGTGGTGTCGATGCGATTGCACTCGTCGCGCAGCAAGGTGACGGACTCATGGCGGGTTTCGCCCGTGGCCTTGTCGACGATCATCTGGCGGCTGGTCAGTGGCGCCAGTTCGCGGTCGAACCGCCCGGCACTCTGCGCCTGGGCGGTACGCAGCTGGCTCTGGTAGCTGTATTCGTCCTGCTCGTCGCGGGAGATGCCATAGCGCGCGGAGACGATCTCGGCGGTTTCGATCATCGGTATGTAGGCGTGCGGGTCCAGCTCGATCACCGAACCCGACTGGTTGCGATACAGGTTCTTGTGCTTGTTCTGCACCAGGGAAATCGACTCCAGGCCACCGGCCACGGCGATGTCGATTTCGTCGCACATGATGCCTTTGGCGGCCATGGCGATACTCATCAGGCCCGACGAGCATTGGCGCTCGACAGCCATCCCGGCAACCGATGCCGGCAAGCCACCGGCAATCGCGCACAGGCGCCCCAGGTTATAGGACTGCGTACCCTGTTGCGCCGCGGCGCCGATGATCACGTCGTCCACTTCGCCCGGCTCGATGCCGGCGCGGCGCACGGCTTCGCGCACCACGTGGCCGCCCAGTTGCGGCGCTTCGGTGTCATTGAACGCACCGCGAAAGGCTTTGCCGATCGGAGTACGGGCGGTCGAAACGATGACGGCTTCTTTCATGCTCAATTCCTCGAAATTCTGCTGGCCGGTTTACGCCGGGTAATAGCGGCTGATGGTGTCGACCACGCAGCCGGGGCGGTCCTCGCCGTCGATCTCGACGCTGACGCGGATGGTCGCCTGTACGCCGCCCTTCACTTCCTCGACCGCGATCAGTTGCGCACTGCCGCGCACCCGCGAGCCGACGCGCACCACCGCGGGGAAACGCACTCGCTCGCAGCCGTAATTGACGCCCATGGCCAGGCCACGGACTTCGACGATCTGCGGCAAGAACAGGTTGACCAGCGACAGGCTCAGGTAGCCATGGGCAATGCAGGCGCCAAACGGGCCGCTGGCGGCCTTGACCGGATCGACGTGAATCCACTGGTGATCGCCAGTGGCGTCAGCGAACCGGTCGATGCGGTCCTGCTCCAGCAACAGCCAGTCACTGGCGCCGAGCGATTCACCCACGGCGTCGAACAAGGCCATCGGCGTGTCGAAAATACGTGGCATGGTCACGCCCTCTGGCTGGACACCGACAACACTTCGCCGGTCATGTAGGAGCTGTAGTCGCTGGCCAGGAACATCATCACGTTGGCCACTTCCCAGACTTCGGCGGCGCGGCCGAACGCTTCGTTGGCGGCCAGTTGATCGAGCACCGCCTGAGGCGCGGATTTGCGCAGGAAATCATGCAGGGCAATGCTCGGGCTGACCGCATTGATGCGGATGCCGTAGTCAGCCGCCTCGACCGCTGCGCAGCGGGTCAATGCCATGACGCCGGCCTTGGCGGCGGCGTAATGCGATTGCTCTTTCTGCGCGCGCCAGCCCAGCACCGACGCGTTGTTGACGATGACCCCGGCACGCCGCGCCATCATCTTCGGCAGCATGGCGCGGGTCATGCGCATGGTGCCGGTGAGCGTCACATCGAGCACCCGGTTCCACTCCTCGTCGCCCATCTCCACCAGCAAGCGCGAGCCGCCAAGACCGGCGTTGTTGATCAGCACATCGACGCCTTGCAGGTCACGTTCGGCGCAGGCAATCAGTTGTTGCACCTGGGCTTCGTCGGCGACGTTGCAGACCTGGCCGAAGACCTGTTGCAACCCGGTGGTTTCACGAATCTTCAGCACCGCCTCGGCCAACCGGCCTTCATGGATATCGCTGATCATCAGTGCGCGACAACCTTCCTCGGCAGCGCGCACAGCGGCGGAAAAACCGATCCCGGCACCCGCCGCTGCGGTGATCAGCACCGACTTGCCGCGCAGCAGGCCGCGACCTTCAACATATTGAGGTACAGACATGAACTCTCTCCTTTCAGGCGCGCGGACGCGGCTCTTTGGGCATGCCCAGGGCACGCTCGGCGATGATGTTGCGCTGGATTTCGTTGCTGCCGCCGTAGAGGGTGTCGGCGCGGCTGAACAGGTACAGCGACTGCAAACGGGTCAGTTGGTAAGGCGCGGCTTCGAGCAATTCCGCTTCGGCGCCAAGGACGTCCATCGCCAACTTGCCGAGGCTGGCATGCCAGGTCGACCAGAACAGCTTGTAGATGGTCGCCTCCTTGCGCAGCGAACCGTCCTGGCTGCCCGAGAGCATGCGCAGCGAGTTGTAGCGCATGATCCGCAGCCCGCTCCAGGCCTCGGCCAGGCGCTGGCGCAGGATCGGATCGCGGTCTGCGCCATTGGACTTGGCGATGGCGATGATTTCGTTGAGTTCGTTCTGAAACTGCATCTGCTGGCCGAGGGTCGAGACACCTCGCTCAAAACCGAGCAGCGCCATGGCGATCTTCCAGCCGTCACCCGGCGCGCCGATGATGTTGGTGGCGTCGGTGCGGGCATCGTCGAAGAACACTTCGTTGAATTCCGAGGTGCCGGTCAGTTGTTCGATGGGCCGCACGGTGATTTGTACCTGGGCCATTGGCACCAGCAGGAATGACAGACCGCGATGGCCGACGCTGCCCGGTTCGGTGCGGGCGATGACAAAACACCAATCCGATTCGTGGGCCAGGGACGTCCAGACTTTTTGCCCGTTGATCACCCAGTTTCCGCTCGCCTCATCCAGCGTCGCGCGGGTCTTGACGTTGGCCAGGTCGGAACCGGCCCCCGGCTCGGAATAGCCCTGGCACCAGAAGGACGTACCGCTGACGATCCCCGGCAGAAAGCGCCGTTGCTGTTCGACTGTGCCGAACGCGGCAATGGTCGGCCCGGCCAGCCCTTCGCCGATGTGCCCCATGCGACCGGGACCACCGGCGCGGGCGTACTCTTCGTGGAATATCACTTGCCGGGTGATCGACAAACCACGCCCGCCGTGCTCCGGCGCCCAGCCGACGCAGGTCCAGCCACCCTCGGCGAGTTTGCGCTCCCAGGCTTTGCGCTCTTCGGGAAACATGTGCTCATCGCCCGGACCGCCACGAAAACGCAGGGGCTCGAATTCGCCGCAGAGGTTGGCGCTCATCCAGTCGGCGACTTCCCGACGGAAGTGCTCGTCCTGCTCGCTGAAACTGATTTTCATGGCTGCTCTCCAAGAATGACCGCGGCAATCCGCTCGCGATGCCAGGCCGGTAGCCCGAGGAAACTCTCGCTGGCGCGGGCGCGCTTGAAGTAGAGGTGCGGGTCGTACTCCCAGGTGAAGCCGACACCGCCGTGCAACTGGATCGACTCGGATGCGCAGGCGAAATAGGTTTCAGAGCACTGCGCCTTGGCCAGCGCCGCTGCCAGCGGCAGTTCTGCCGCGACCTGCGGATCACCCTGCGGATCGAGGGCTTCCTGGGCCACGCACGCGGCGTAATAACTGGCCGAACGCGCGCACTCGACCTGCAGCATCATGTCGGCGGCGCGGTGTTTGAGGGCCTGAAAACTGGCGATCGGGCGACCGAATTGCTGGCGTTCCTGCATGTAGGCCACGCTGAGGTCGAGCACCTGCTGCGCGCCGCCGGTCTGCTCGGCAGCCAGGCCGATGCAGGCCAGTTGCAAAACTCGCTCAAGGTGCGACCAGCCGTTACCGAGCTCACCCAGTAGGCAGTCGGCTTCAAGGTATAGGCCGTTGAGCTGGATCCGCGCCTGGCGCCGGGTCTGGTCCATGGTCGGCAGCATTTGCCGCTCGATACCGGCCCGCTCGGCGCTCACGGCAAACAGGCTGATGCCCGCCTCGCCGGTCGAACCGGGTTGCCGCGCAGCGATGACCAGAAGGTCAGCACCGTGCCCGTCGAGCACATGCTTGAGGGTGCCGTCGAGAACGAACCCGTCGCCCTCCACCACCGCCGTGGCCTGGACATCGTCGGCCGACCAGCCGTTGGCACTGCTGAACGCCAGGGTCGCGGTCACGCTGCCGTCGGCGATCGACGGTAACCAACGCTGCTTCTGTTGATCATTGGCGGCCAGCAACAGCGCAGGCGTGGCCATGCAGGCGGTGGCGAAAAACGGCGAACACAGCAGACGCCGCCCCATCTGTTCCAGCAGGATCGTCAGTTCGACAAAGCCGAGGCCGAGGCCACCAAAGGTTTCGGGGATATGAATGGCTGGCCAGTACATTTCCTGGCACAGACGCTGCCAGAGGGCTTCGTCAAAACCCCGTTCGCTGGCCATTGCCGCGCGCACGGCGGCAGAATCCGAGACATCGGCGAGGAAGCCCTCGGCCGATGCGCGGATCATTTCCTGTTCGTCGCTGAATGCAAACTCCATCGCGGCGCCTTCTGCTCGTGTGGCGGGGCGTGCGTGACGCAACGCCCCTTTGAGCTTGAAGTTTGGCGCCGGCCGGACGTGGCAGAATCGTTAGCCCTGCCTAGTCCGAACGGGTGATGTGCTGGCGTGTGTGTTCGGCCGGGACGCCGATCAGCGGCAGTCGCCCCCCATGCGCACGAGCAGCGCTGAACGGTCCGGTTTCAGGTACGGGTTGATTTCACCGACCTGGCATGACGCCAGGTTCTGCAATTGCGGCGCGAGGGGTTCTTGCACAAACAGCAGCCCCGCCGGACGGGACTCGGACTGCAACTGCGCCACCGTCAGCGGCGTCACTGGCCGGCCCATGTAATAGACCAGACGGATATCCGGCTCACCGAGGGTATAAGCCTTCTGCCCCCGCTGCCCATCGGCCAGCGTGGCAACCTGCTCAAGACCACCGACCCGGTGCGACAACACCCGCGCCTCGACGAACATGTAGAACACCACAAACCCGGCCAGCATCACGTAGGGCACAACGGCCAGGACCGTGCGCCAGCGCCCCTTGAGGTCATCGAGCACCGCCGACCAGTGCATCGCCAGCAGCAGCGCCATCGACGGATAAACCGGCAACAGGTACTTGCCGTGCTTTTCAGTGAACAGGGAGAACACCAGCAGCGGCAACAGGCTGCAGCACAGCAGCATGGCAGCCTCGCGGCGCGAGCGGATCATCGCCCAGAACTTGCGCGGCTGTACGAACACGATCAGCCAGAACGGGAAGAAATCACCGGCCAGGTACAGCAGATACGCGTACCAGGCCTCGGCGCCCTGCCCGTCGATCTTCTTCACGATGTCTTCGCTGATGATCGATGCCCAGATCCCCCAGCCCTGATTCACCGACACCGCCACGTACCAGGAACTGCCCAGCACCACGGCAATCAGCCAGCCCCAACCGTCGCACAGATAAGCCTTGGCCCGGGCATCACGGTAGATCAAGGCGTAGGCCAGGATCGGCGCCGTCACCCACAACAGGCAAACCGGTCCTTTGGTCAGCAGCGCGCAACCCAACAGCACATAGCTCAACCGACTCCAGAAGACCCGACCTTGCTGGAAGATGAACTGCCAGGCCGCCAGCAGTGCTCCGAAGCACAGCAGGGTCAACAGCATCTCGATTTCCGAGCGCCGTGCGAACAGGCTGAAGGCACCGTTCGCGGCCAGGAACACCACGGCGAACAAACCAACCTGCCGCCCCGCCTGCCGAACGCCGTACAGATAGGTGCCAACACAGCACAAGGCGGCGGCCAGCGCCGAAGGCAGACGCACGCTCCACTCGGACAAGCTGCCCAGCACCGCCGTTGAAACCAGGCCCGCCCAATAGAAAAACGGCGGCTTGGACAGGTACAAGTCACCGTTCATGTAAGGCAGCAGCCAACTGCCCGCCTCGCGCATTTCGCGCACGGTAACGGCGCGGCGGGCCTCGTTGACACTGAGGAACGGCACGCTGCCCAGCCCCCAGAAAAACAGCAACGCCATCGCGATGGCTACGAGCAACGTAATATTTCGGGTCGATAACGATCCGCGCATGACCTACTCCTTCAGGCTTCTGCTTTTGGCGATCAATTGCAGGTTGCGAAAATACACGATGGAGCCGAACGCCTGCCCGGCGATGAACACCGGGTCTTCGCGGTAAATGGCGTAGGCGAGCAGCAAGGTGCTGCCGACGATGCTCAGGTACCAGAAGCTCACCGGGATCACGCTGCGTTTCTTGTACTCGCTGTACAGCCACTGCAGGACAAAGCGCCCGGTAAAGGCGATCTGCCCCGCAAAACCGACGATCAACCACAAGGCTTCGCGGGAGAGGTTCATCCTTCGATCTCCTGGGCAATGGTGTTCAGCCGCGTGCGCTTGATCAGCCACCAGACCCCGAACAAATCGAGAA
>NZ_JBGLYV010000169.1:0-7492 GCF_047304225.1 Pseudomonas sp. Pseusp3
CCCGATCCCCGCCGCAATCGAACGGCGCACCAGCAGGCTGGAACTGAGGCTCGCGACAATCCGCCCGCGCGCCACCGGCTCAGAGACCAGCGTCAGGTCTTTGTTGCCCTGCAAGTACGGTTGATACACCACCAGATCATGCCCGGCGAACGCCGAGCCAGGCTCCGGTACGCCGTGGGCATCGACATAGGCTTGCGAGGCATACAGCCCCACCGGCCAGCGCGCGATGCGCCGGGCGATCAGGTCCGGGTTGTCCGGTCGGGTGTTACGCACGGCGATGTCCGCCTCGCGTTTGGCCAGGCTGAGAATCTGTGTGGTGGCGTCCAGTTGCACCCGTACATCCGGGTGTTGTCGATGCAGGCGGGCAATCGCCGGGATCAGGAAATCAATCGCCAGGGTATCGGTGGTACTGACGCGTACCGTGCCACTCAAGCGATCGTCCAGGCCCTGGATCCGGCGTTCCAGCTCCAGGGCCGAATGTTCCATCTTCTCCACCGCCTTGAGCGCCGCTTCGCCAACAGCCGTCAGCGCGTAACCTTCGGAGGTGCGCAGGAACAAGGTCGCGCTCAATGACTTCTCCAGCGCCGTGATGCGCCGGCCGACCGTGGCCTGATCGACCCCCAACACCCGCGCCGCGCCACGCAAGGTGGATTCGCGGCAAACCGCGAGAAATACCCGGGCGTCATCCCAATTCATAACGCTCTCCTGATGATGCAATTACGCATCAGCATAGCGCGCAATCGCTGCATTAACGCTTCGATGAATGTCGATATGCTGAAAGCCTGAGTCACCCCACAGGACAATGCACATGCACAGTTCATCGCCTCCGGTTACCCCTGCACGCAGCGCGATCTGGCTGCCGATCTTCGCCGGCCTCTGCGCCAGCCTGGTCAGCATCGGCCTGGCGCGTTTCGCCTATACACCGTTGATACCATCGCTGATCCAGGCTCATTGGTTTTCCGCCAGCGACGTGGTGTACCTCGGTGCCGCCAATCTGGTGGGTTACCTGATCGGCGCACTGATCGGCCATCCGCTGGCACGCCGGACCTCGAACAAGACCGCCCTGCGCCTGATGATGCTGGCGGTGACGCTGGCGTTTTTCGCCTGTGGTTTTCCGTTGTCGGTGAGCTGGTTCTTTGGCTGGCGCCTGCTGTCGGGGATTGCCGGTGGCGCGATCATGGTCCTGGTGGCGGCAACCGTATTGCCCCACGTGCCGGCGGCCCGCAAAGGCCTGGCCAGCGGCGCGATATTCCTGGGCATCGGCCTGGGCATTGCCGGGTCGGGGACGATCGTGCCGCCGCTGCTGAGCCTCGGCTTGCAGCAAACCTGGTTCGGCCTTGGCTTGCTGGCCCTGGTGCTGACCGCTGCCAGCTGGTTTGGCTGGCCAACCGCCACGCTCCCGACGGCCGCTGCGCCGTCGAATGCATCGTCGTCGAGCCCAACCGACCCGAGCGTTTACCTGCTGTTCGCCCAATACGCGTTCATGGCGGCCGGGCTGGTGCCGGCCATGGTGTTCCTGGTGGATTACGTCGCCCGCGGGCTCAACGCCGGGGCACATGTCGGCGCGCTGATCTGGGTGATGTATGGCCTCGGCGCAATTGTCGGGCCAGTCAGTTACGGTTTTCTGGCCGACCAACTGGGCGCGAAAACGGGTATCCGCATCGTGCTGGTGGTGCAGGCGCTGGCGGTTGGCCTGCTATCGATCAGCAGTTCGTTCGCGGCGCTGGCTGTACTGGCGGTGATCCTCGGCTCCTTCCCGCCAGGCATCGTGCCGCTGGCGTTGGCGCGGGTGCATGAGCTGATCCCGGAGCATCACCGGCAACAGGTTGCCTGGAGTCGTGCCACCGTTTCGTTCGCTACCTTCCAGGCCCTCTCCGGGTTCGCTTATTCGGCGCTGTTCAACGCCAGTGGCGGCCAGCATGCCTTGATGTTCGTGATCGCCGCCGGTGCCATTGTTGTAGCGCTGTTGCTGGAACTTGGCAGCCGACTGCTCAGCCGTTCTTCCGAATCATTAACACTCAATACAGGTATATGAAATGACACTGCCCCAGACCATGACCCTGATCGAAATCACCGAACCCGGTGGCCCCGACGTCCTGCAACCGCGCCAGGCGTCTGTGCCCGTTGCAGCGGCCGGCGAGATTCTGATCCGCGTGCACGCCGCCGGGGTCAATCGCCCGGACGCGCTTCAACGGGCCGGCAAATACCCGTTGAAACCCGGCATGAACCCGATTCCGGGACTGGAAGTGGCCGGTGAAGTGGTGGCGATTGGCGCGGGCGTCAGCGAGTTTGCGCCGGGTGACAAGGTCTGCGCCCTGACCAATGGCGGCGGATACGCGCAATACTGCGTGGTCCCGGCCAGTCAGGCCCTGCCGATCCCCAAAGGCATGGACTGGTTGCAGGCGGCGGCCATCCCGGAAACCTACTTCACGGTGTGGGCCAACCTGTTCGGTCTTGGCGGTGCACGCCAGGGTCAGCGTGTGTTGATCCACGGTGGCACCAGCGGCATCGGCACCACCGCGTTGATGCTGTGCCGCGAGCTCGGCATCGAAGCATTCGCCACCGCCGGCAGTGAAGAAAAATGCGCAGCGATCTGCGAATTGGGCGCTGAGGCAATCAACTATCGCGATCAGGACTTTGTGCAGGTCATCGCGGAAAAAACCGCGGGCCAGGGCGTCAACGTGGTACTCGACATCATGGGCGGCTCGTACCTCAACAACAATGTGGCCGCCCTGGCCCTGGAAGGTCGCCTGGTGATGCTCGGTTTCCTCGGTGGTGCTTACGCCAGGGATGTCGACTTGCTGGCGATCATGGCCAAACGCGCCGTTGTCACCGGCTCCCTGTTACGCTCAAGAACCGGGGAAGAAAAAGCCGCCATCGCCCGACAACTGCACGAACACGTATGGCCGGTGCTGACTGCCGGACGCTGCCTGCCGATGATCGACCAGGTTTACCCACTCGCTGAAGCGGCACAGGCCCACGCGCGGATGGAAGCGGGAGAGCACATCGGCAAGATTGTCCTGCGGGTGGACTGAGCCGGTGCCAACTTCGGCAGGCAGCGACGTTTAACCATTGCGCCTCAACGGTGGTCGGAAAAATCTCCTGGTGCACGGGTTCATCTGTTAAAACCCGTGCTTCCCATTCTGATGGACCGTCCGATGTCTGCTCCCCTCCTCGCTCTCTTGCGCCGACGCTGGTTGTCGTTGCTGTGCATGGCCGTGCTGGTCGTCGGCTTGCCGGTGAGTTGTGGGGCGCTCAAATACAAAGAGCGCGAGTTGCTGTTCCGCATCGAACCGGGCACGGCAGGCTGGTATCGCGGCTTGCCGCAGGACGTTCAGGAATTCGATATCCAGCCCGCCAGCTTCAAGGCCGGGCAAAACCTGCATGCCTGGTGGTGGCCGGCCGCCCGCCGCGATGCGCCGGCAATTCTCTACCTGCATGGCGTGCGCTGGAACCTCACGGGCCAGGCGTTTCGCATCGAGCAATTGCGGGCCATGGGCTATTCGGTGCTGGCCATCGACTACCGTGGCTTCGGTCAGAGCAAAGGCGATTTGCCCTCGGAAGCCAGTGTGTATGAAGACGCGCACGTCGCCTGGGAACGCTTTGTCGCGATGCAACCGGATGCCAGCAAGCGTCTGATCTACGGACACTCACTGGGCAGTGCAGTGGCCATCGAACTCGCGGCTGGCCTGGCTGCACAGGCTAAGCAGCAGCACGTCCCGGTGCCGGTGCGCGGTCTGGTCATCGAGTCTTCTTTCACCTCGTTGGGCGATGCGGTCGCGGAGGTGGCCAACAACAACCTGCCGATGAGCGGGTTGCCAGTGCGCTGGCTGTTGTCGCAGAAGTTCGACTCAATCGACAAGATCGTCGACATCGATATGCCGCTGCTGGTGGTGCACGGCCTGGCTGATCCGTTCATGCCCTCACGATTCAGCCAGCAACTGTTCAATGCCGCCCATGAACCCAAGCGCCTGCTGCTGATACCCGGCGGTACACACAACAACAGCATGAGCCTGGGTGGCAGCCAGTATCGCCAGGCACTTGATGGCTTGCTGAAGGCAAGCCCCCATCAGGTGGCCGGACAGGCGCTGGTTCAGGGCTCGCAGGACTCCTGAAGGTTGGTCGCTTCTGCGCCCCGCTCCCCCTGATAACGGGCCCGATAGCGCCCCGGACTTTCCCCGGTCCACTTCTTGAATGCCCGATGGAAGGCGCTGGGTTCCTGGAACCCCAGTCGCTCGGCGATATCGCTGATGCTCGCATCGCTCTCACGCAATTGCTCGAAGGCCACACCGCGCCGTACTTCGTCCTTGATCTCCTGATAGGAGCAGCCTTCACGCTCCAGTTTGCGGCGGAAGGTGCTGGGGCTCAGATGCTGTTCCAGGGCAAAGGCCTGCAACGTCGGCCATTCACTGTAATGATTGCCGCGCAAGCGCTGATGAACCTGCGAGGCCAGGCCATGCTGGTTTCGGAAGCGGATCACCAGCCATTGCGGCGCGGTACGCAGAAACACTTTCAGCGAGGCCAGATCCTGAACCACCGGCAGGCGCAAGTAATGGCTGGCAAATTCGATTTCGGTGCGCTCGGCACCAAAGGTCAGGTTGGGGCCCCAAAGCAGACGGTCGTCGCCAAGCGACAGGCGCGAATGGCGGAAGTGCGCGCGGTCTATGGGAATGCGCCGGCCGCCCAGCCAGCACATCAGACTGATCATCAACACCAGGAACGTTTCTTCACCAAACCGGCTGGCGTCGTTGTCCGTCGAACAGGTTTCCAGGCTGATGACCGCACGCTTGCCCCGTACGGCCAGCGAGCCGCGAAAATCGCGCAGGAACAACCCGAAGTTGGCCAGGCACTGACGCATGGCCTTGTGCAGATCGGGTTCCTGAATCAGTGCTCGGCAAATCAGGGCGAAACTGCCCGGCGGCATGCCATGGGAATCGAGCCCGAAAAACTCGTCATCGAGTTCGCGGATCTGAATCAGCCACAAGGCGGCAAACGCATTGGCCGGCACCCGCGCCGTGGGTTCGTTCATGACCGCCGGATCAATGCCCGCCTGTTCGAGCATCGCCGTCACGCGCTGCGGATCATCCCTCAGCCCATGGATCATTGCCTGCACGAAATAGGCGGCAACCGAGTCCTTTTCCCGCATTGGTACGCTTCTCTCTCATCACCCGAATGGCAAAAAACATCATTGCCGTTGAACAGTTTTGGCATAGGACAACGGCCCTGCCGGCTCTAGACTCGCGGCAATAGTACGCCTTCGGCTGCCGTCGCGGCCAAGGTATCGCAGGGTTTGATCGAAGGATGGGAACATGAATCTGCAAAACATCGGGGTGATTGGTGCGGGCACCATGGGCAATGGCATTGCACAAGTCTGCGCCATGGCCGGTTTCAACGTGACCTTGCTCGACATTTCCGAAAGCGCTTTGCAAAAAGCCGTCGCAACAGTCGGTAAAAATCTGGACCGGCAGATCGCCAAGGAAACCCTGACGCAGGAGCAGAAACAGGCCGCCCTCGACAAAATCCGCACCAGCACCGACTACAGCAGTCTGCAAAATGCGCAGTTGGTCATCGAAGCGGCGACGGAAAATCTCGACCTGAAACTGCGTGTGCTGCAACAGATCGCCGCGCAAGTCAGCAGCGAATGCGTGATTGCCTCCAATACCTCGTCGCTGTCGATCACTCAACTCGCCGCCAGTGTCAGCCAGCCCGAGCGCTTCATCGGCCTGCATTTCTTCAACCCGGTGCCTGTGATGGGCCTGATCGAAGTCATCCGCGGCCTGCAAACCAGTGACGCGACCCACAAACTGGCGCTGGACATGGCGACCACCCTTGGCAAAACCGCGATTACCGCCGGCAACCGTCCGGGCTTCGTGGTCAACCGGATCCTGGTGCCGATGATCAACGAAGCGATCCTGGTGTTCCAGGAAGGCCTGGCCAGCGCCGAAGACATCGACGCTGGCATGCGTCTGGGTTGCAATCAGCCTATCGGTCCGTTGGCCCTGGCGGACCTGATTGGTCTGGATACCCTGTTGTCGATCCTCGAAGCCTTCTATGACGGTTTCAACGACAGCAAATATCGCCCCGCGCCGCTGCTCAAGGAAATGGTCGCGGCCGGTTACCTGGGGCGCAAAACGGGGCGCGGCTTCCATGCCTATGCCTGAGCGTTGCTCGCGCTTTGCCGAGTACCGGGACAAGGTCCTGGAGCTGTTTGCCTGCAAGGGGTTCGGCCAGGTCGGCATGCGTGAGCTCGCGACGAGCCTGGGGCTCTCCCCAGGCTCGCTGTATCACCATTACCCCAGCAAACAGCATCTGCTGCTCGACCTGATCGAGGAGTTCTACGAGGAGTTGCTGGCCACCCTGGGGCGCATTCAGCAGAAAGCGCCGGCCAAACGCGACAAGCTCAACAGCCTGATCCGCGCGCACTTGAATCTGCATCGGGAGATGCCTTGGCATTTTCGCCTGGTGGAGCGCGACAGCGGTTGCCTGAACGAAGAGCAACAGGCTCGGGTCCGGCAATTGCGCGAGCAATACGAACGCACGCTGCTGAAGATGCTGGGCGCGAAGTCCCGTTTCAGCGAGCAAGGCCTGCTGGCCGCCGGACATGCCATTGGCGCCCTGCTCAACAGCGCGCCCAGTTGGCTGACGCCCCATGTGCTGGACGAGCAGGAACGTGATGAGCTGCTGGAGAGCATGGTCAGCGGCGCCATCGAACGCGTGCTTGCGCCGCGGCGTGCGCCGGAGGCGATAAGCCTGGCGCGGCCTATAGAAAAAACGTCTAAAGAAACCCAGGCTCCAGCGACGATTTAGCGCTTTGCTTGTCGGCTCGACACAATCGGAATTCGCCGACAATCCCGGCGTCCAAACCGATGTGTGCACTTGAGCACCTGGAGCCGACCATGAAAATCAATCCCTACCTTATCTTCAACGGCGACTGCAAAGACGCCTTCACGTTCTATGCGCAGTGCCTGCAAGGCCAGCTCGAAGCCATGTTGTCCTTCGGTGAAACCCCTGCCGCTGGGCATGTCCCCAAGGATCTGCACAACCTGATCATTCATACCCGCCTGATAGTGGGCGATCAGGCCATCATGGGGTCGGATACCACACCTGATCGCCCCGTCGATAAAATGAGCGCCTGCTCGATTTCACTCAACGTCGACAGCATTGCCGAGGCCGAACGGGTCTTCAATGCGCTGGCTGGCGGCGGCACCGTGCAAATGCCACTGGAGGCCACGTTCTGGGCGGCGCGCTTCGGCATGCTGGTCGACCGTTTTGGTGTGTCGTGGATGGTTAACTGCGAAAAGGATCAGTTGTAGGAGCGAGCTGGCTCGCGATGGACGTTAACGATGACGCGGGAAACCTGAGGCCCCGCGGTGCGCTCGGTTTTTTCGCGAGCAAGCTCGCTCCTACAGGGGATTGGGGGGACAAAAACAAAACCCCTACCTGCAGATGCAGATAGGGGTTTCGGAATTTAATCTTGACGATGACCTACTCT